>CAJPNA010000006.1 GCA_905371865.1 uncultured Carnobacterium sp. | reverse complement strand
AGTGGAAGAAACTCCTTTTACCTTAATTTTTATTGAAGTACATAAAACTTTTTTACGTTTTAAAAGACTTCATCCAATAGTAGACTCATTGAGGACGACTTATAGTGAGTATTCCTCTATGAAAAAAGATTGATGGATTTCTCCATCAACCTTTTCACATTGAGCTAATTAAATAGCTTTCTTTTATTTGGAATTAGTTTGTATTTTCTTCGTCTTCATTACGTTTCACTAAACCTAAGCCTAATAGAATGCTTGTTGCAGCAGCGCCGAATAATAAAATATTCAGATTTTGTACCAGTATTTGATAAGGATTCCTCATTTACTACTTTTACAATTGTTCCCACTCGGGAGTCTGGGTTAGCTCTCTTAACTTCATCGACTACTTTTCCTTTTTCTACTGGACTTAACTCTGCTGACTTATCTACTTAGTTTACTGCTGATAAAATTTGTAAGAAAAATAAATTTATCTATCTATAGTTGGAATGATTATATTTACATAATGGAGAAAAGCCTTCTTTATAAATAAATTGATTCAAAACAAGATACTAATTTTGTATTGAGTATATTAAATTAAATCGACTTAGCTAACATTCCTATTGAAAGCTTCATTCTTCCCTAAAGTGTGTAGCTTTCTACCTAAAAAATGAAATAATAGCTCCTCTTCTATATGTAACTCAAATTGTAGGACATTAGATTAACGATTATCATGAAAAAAGAATCAAACAAAAATGGACTACCTATGACCGGTTGAATACCGGAGATGGTAGCCCTAGGGTATTTTTATTAAACTCTCATTTTTGGCGATTAATCCCAATGAATTCAAGAAAAACTCAATATTTAGATTAATCTAAGTTTTTCATGGTTGGGAATAATAGCACGTTACGGATTGATTGGCTGTTTGTTAGTAACATGACTAAGCGATCAATTCCAATCCCTACCCCACCTGTTGGGGATAAACCATATTCCAACGCTTGGATAAAGTCTTCATCATGTGGATGCGCTTCGTCGTTCCCAGCAGATTTTTCTTCTACTTGTTTCATGAAACGTTCACGTTGATCAATTGGATCCGTTAACTCCGTGAAGCCATTTCCGTACTCTTTTGTACAGATGAAGCATTCGAAACGATCTGTGAAGCGTGGGTCTTCATCGTTTTTACGGGCTAATGGGGATACTTCCACTGGATGTCCATAGATGAAGGTTGGTTGAATTAATGTTTCTTCAACGAATGTTTCGAAGAATTCGTTCACGACATGTCCGAATGTCATTGAATCTTCGACTTTCACGCCTTTTTCTTTAGCGATGGCACGTGCTTCTTCGTCTGTCATATGTGGCCAGAAATCAACCCCTGTTACTTCTTTAATCGCGTCTACCATATGGATTCTCTTCCATGGAGCTTTTAATTCCACTTCATGTTCACCATAAGGTACTAATGTTGTTCCTAATACTTTCTTGGCAACGTCTGAAATGATTCCTTCTGTTAAATCCATAACATCTTTGTAGTCTGTATAAGCCGTATAGATTTCGATTGAAGTAAACTCAGGGTTATGAGTGGTATCGATTCCTTCGTTACGGAATACACGTCCAATTTCGTATACACGTTCCATACCACCAACGACCAAACGTTTTAAGTGTAATTCAGTAGCAATACGCATGTATAATTCCATGTCTAAGGCATTGTGGTGTGTGATAAATGGACGAGCATTTGCCCCACCTGCTAATGTGTGTAGTACTGGAGTTTCAACTTCCAAGTAATCACGGTCGTCTAAGTAACGACGGATTTCACGGATGATTTTACTACGGGTTACAAAACGGTCGAAGCTGTCACGGTTACTAATTAAGTCTAAGTAACGTTGACGGTATTGTTGTTCTACGTTTGTTAATCCGTGATATTTATCAGGAAGTGGACGAAGCGCTTTTGTTAAATGAACGAATTGTTCAGCTTTAACAGATAACTCACCAGTGTTTGTGACCATAACAGTCCCAACAACACCAACGATGTCTCCTAAGTCTGCTTTTGTGAAGACTTCGTACGCATCATCTCCAACAGCATCTTTACGTACGTAAATTTGGATTTGGCCTTTGCCGTCTTGAATGTGGGCAAAACCGGCTTTCCCTTTTCCACGTTTTGTCATCATACGTCCAGCAATTTGAACTGTTACAGGCTCTTGTTCACTAAGAGATTCCTTTGTAGCTCCTTCAAATTGGTTGTGGATTTCTTCAGTTGTATTTTTTTGTTTGAATCCAGTACCAAAAGGATCGATTCCTTTTTCGCGTAATTGACTCATTTTTTCACGACGAACTTGTAATTGGTCATTTAATGTTTCTTGTGTTTCTACTTCGAAAGACACGTTTGTTCCTCCTTTGAACGGTGCTTGTTCTTCATAACTCTTCTTATTGTACCAAAAGAAGAGGCTTTATTGAAAGTATTTCAAGGCTTTTTGCTTAAATTTCTGCCAAGCGTTGTTTTTGACGTTCTTCACGTTCTAAATGTTCCACCACGAATTGGTCTAATAAGGCTTCCACTGTTTGTAAATTCTCAGCTTCGTTAATGGCTACTTTTGTTTTCGAGGCACGTGGCACTCCTTTTAAGTAGTAGCCTGCAAGCTTGCGGAATTCTTTCGTTGCGACCGCTTCGCCTTTAAGGTTCGCAAGTCTTTGTAAGTGTAATTTCGCAATTTCAATTTTCTCTGGAACGGTATTTTCTGGAAGCAATTCGCCTGTTTCTAAATAATGAACGGTTTGGCGAATCATCCAAGGATTCGCTAAGGCGGCGCGTCCAATCATCACGCCATCCACGCCTGCGATATCAATCATGCGTTTGGCGTCTTCCGGGCTACGAACATCCCCATTCCCGATTAAAGGAATGCTCGTTAAGTTCTTCTTCACTTCTCCTAGGATTTCCCAGTCAGCTTTCCCGTCATACATTTGCACTCGTGTACGACCATGCATCGCCACGGCACTGGCACCCGCACGTTCTGCAGCGAGGGCATTCTCCACCGCAAATAAATGCTCGTGGTCCCATCCTGTACGCATCTTCACAGTCACAGGTTTGTCCACTGCGTCTACGACCGCTGCTACCATTTCGTATACCTTATTTGGGTCTAACAGCCATTTTGCGCCTGCTTCTGCCTTAATGACTTTGTTGACAGGGCATCCCATGTTGATATCGATAATCGCCGCCTCTGTATTATCAGCTACGTATTTCGCCGCTTCAACTAAAGTATCTTTATTTCCGCCCATGATTTGAACGCTGAGTGGATACTCGTTTGGTTCGATATGAAGCATGCTTAATGTTTTCTCATTACGAAATTGAATCCCTTTATCGCTGATCATTTCGCAAACCACTAAACCGGCACCAAATTCTTTTACAGTAACACGGAAAGCAGAGTTTGAAATCCCAGCCATTGGGGCCACAACTACGCTATTGTCAATTTGAATATCTCCAATTTTGAAACTCATCCTAATCTCCTTTTTCAATCTTTCGAATCGTCTAAATCAATCGAAAAGCACGAGCTGCATCACCAATAGTGAGTGCGACTCGTGCGCTTCGTTCACTTATTTCTTGCCGGATTATTGTACCATAACCCGCGCTATCTTGCATTTCTTTCCGCTTATTGAAAAAAATTCCTAAAGACTATCGTAACTTTACATATTTTAAGCATTATGATATTTTTTTGAAACATTTCGCATTCAATTCAAGATTTCTTTTACGAATAACCTATTCAATCACCCTTGAATATAATAGGAATTGATACGTAAGCCATCCCACCATAACTATCAGTTGCAACCAAGTATTTCTAAATGATTTTTCTTCATAAGAAATATAAAAGAAATATAGACAACTAAATACCACCATAAGTATGAGTAACGGTATTAATAATAAAAATACAGCAAATCCCATTCCCATCCCATTTATGTAAGGAGAAGATAGTAGAAGCCATTGAGGAAGCAGGCCAAGCCACATCAGTATTGTGGCTGTTTTTTTAAATTTTTCTAATTCCATTTTACTCTCCTCTCTTTATTTAATCGGTATTATATTTGAAGGCAAAACAATGACCCCTGAAATATTCAAAATAACAAAAGTAATCCACAGGAGAATAAATAGCATTATCCAACCCGTTTTTTTCAATGATTTTTCGGCAATTGAAATCCTAAAAAATTGTAAGAAACTAATCCCTACTAAAATCAACCCAATAGGGAACAGGATGAACACGATGAACGCCGCACCATATCCTCCACCATACTCATAATGAGGTAATAAAACCATAATATAGGTAAGCACTTGAGGTGCCATTCCTATAAGAAATCGTCTCCAAGCATTCCTTATCTTCTTTTCAATATCCACTTTACAGAACCTCCTACAGAAAAATTGGCCCATTTAACTTTTTGGATATCATTTTACCATCATATTTCTATTGATGCCATAAAAAAGAAGAGCCAATACCTTAGTCTCAGCTCTTCTTTTTTATGAATTTTTATTAGTCTAAAATTGTAAATTTCTCAATAAACAACGGACTCACTGAACGGTTTTCGTGAATACGACGAATCGCTTCCGCCATCAATTGGTCCACACTGATTTGAACAATTTTGCCACCTGTTTTTTCTGCAGGAACTTCGATTGAGTCTGTTACAACGACCTCTTTAATCACTGAGTTGTTGATACGTTCTAGAGCTGGGCCAGATAATACTGCGTGTGTACAGCAAGCATATACTTCTTCTGCACCTGCATCTTTAATCGCTTGTGCAGCTAGTGTAATTGTTCCAGCTGTATCAATCATGTCATCGATTAATACGGCAACTTTGCCTTTGACTTCACCGATGATGTTCATGACTTCTGCCACGTTTGCTTTTGGACGACGTTTATCCACAATCGCGATAGGTGCATGTAAGAACTCAGCCATTTTACGAGCACGAGTTACCCCACCGTGGTCAGGAGATACTACTACGATATCTTTATCTTTGAAGTTGTTTTCTAAGAAGTGGTTCGCAAGAAGTGGAGCTCCTAATAAGTGGTCCACTGGAATGTCGAAGAACCCTTGAATTTGAGCAGCATGTAAATCAAGTGTTAACACACGATCTGCTCCCGCTTGAGTAATCATGTTTGCGACTAATTTTGCGGTAATTGGTTCACGAGATTGTGCTTTACGGTCTTGACGAGCGTAGCCATAGTAAGGAATAACAAGATTAATTGTTTTTGCACTCGCACGGCGTAATGCATCCACCATGATTAATAACTCCATTAAGTTATCATTTACTGGATAAGAAGTTGATTGAACGATATACACATGGCAACCACGTACACTCTCATCGATATTGATTTTGATTTCGCCATCGCTGAATTGAGTAACAGAAACTTTACCAAGTTCTAAACCGACTTCTTCAGCAATCTTTGCCGCTAAAGGACGATTTGAGCTTAAAGCGAATATTTTTAAATTAGGATCGGAATAATGTTCCACAATGATAACCCCCGAAGTTTATTTTATAGTTCTATAATACAGTTTTTTGCCTAATATTTGAATAATTTTGATAAACTTTTTCGAAAAAATTTTTTAATCTTTTTTTCCTGATGGTAATTTTGAAGCGTAATCCTCTTTGTTCACTTGACGACTACGTGCAATGGCTAATGCTCCATCTGGAATATCTTGGGTAATCGTTGAACCTGCAGCTATAAACACATCATCTCCAACCGTAACAGGAGCTACGATATTCGCATTGCATCCAATGAATACATGGTCTCCAATCGTTGCACGGTGTTTATTTTTTCCATCGTAGTTTACAAACACTGTCCCACAACCGACATTGATATCTTTTCCAAGATCTGCATCTCCGATATAGGTTAAGTGACCTACCTTCGTGTCGGAACCTAGTGTAGAATTCTTCACTTCCACAAAGTTCCCTACATGAACACGTTCGCCTAATACAGAATTTGGACGTAAGTGTGCAAATGGACCTGCATTGCTATCCAGTTTCATATGAGATTCTTCGATGTTCGCTGCTACAAGACGAACCCCTTCTTCTAACACGCTATCACGAACGACGCTGTGTGCTCCGATGAAGCAGTTTGAGCCGATCGCAGTTTTGCCTTTTAAGACAACGCCTGGTTCAATCACAGTATCCGCACCGATTTGAACGGTTGATTCGATATAAGTGGCTTCAGGGTCAATTAAAGTAACCCCGTTACGCATATGTTCTTCGTTGATACGAAGTCGCATGTATTTCTCTGCTTTTGAAAGAGCCACGCGGTCATTTACACCCATTCCTTCATCGAAATCTTTCATCGGATACGCAGAAACGACTTCACCGCGTTTCTTCAAGATTTCTAATACATCTGGTAAGTAGTATTCGCCTTGAGCGTTGTCGTTACCAACTTCACGTAAAGCACTGAAAAGAGCTACATTATCGAAGCAGTAAGTCCCTGTATTGATTTCTTTGACTTGTTGTTCTTCAGTAGAAGCATCTTTTTGCTCTACGTTTTTAAGAACAGAACCGTTCTCGTCACGAATCACACGACCGTATCCTGTTGGATCCTCTGCAATTGCTGTCAGAATCGTTGCTTTTGCCCCAGTTCGTTCATGTTCTTCCATTAATGCTGTAAGAGTTCCGCTTGTTAATAATGGTGTATCTCCACAGATGACAATCGTTGTTCCTTCTTTTCCTTTTAAAAGAGATTCCGCTTGTAAAACAGCATGTCCTGTTCCTAATTGCTCTTCTTGAACCGCGTAAGAAACACGCTTCCCAAGATGATTTTGTACCATTTCAGCACCATGTCCAACAATGGCAACAATTTCTGTCGCTCCTGTTTTCTCCACTTGGTCGACAACATGCTCTACCATTGGTTTCCCGCAAACTGGATGCATGACTTTGTAAAGGGAAGATTTCATACGAGTTCCTTTACCCGCTGCTAAAATTATTCCGAATTTTTGTTTCATAATAAGCTCCTCGTTCTTTAATTTCTACCTTTTAATAGTATAGTACTATCCTGTTTTTTTCAAGAAATCACTGAAAGATGGCCTTTTATAGAATTGTGTCCAAACGTAAAGTATACTATTGAATATAATTTTCTTTGTATACAGATACTTTTTATAGAATTCAGCGGATTATGAGCGAAATGTGAGCGAAAAAATCACTTTTTCCTATTGATTTATTATATACACAGAACTATACTACTGTATATACAGTAAACAAAAAGGAGTTTTATTCTGATGAAAAATGTTCGTTTTATGACACTTACCGCACTATTAACCGCGATTGCTATTTTTATTCCTATCGCGATGCCACTAAAATTGGTGATTCCACCAGCTTCGTATACCCTCGGAAGCCATGTTGCTATTTTTATTGCAATGTTTATTAACCCTTGGATGGCCATCTTCGTCGTTCTTGGTTCCTCATACGGGTTCTTTATCTCTGGTGCCTATCCGCTCGTGATTGTCTTCCGTGCATTGTCGCATATTCTCTTTGCGACACTTGGGGCCTTTTTCTTACAAAAGCATCCAAAGACGCTTGAAAATCGCAAAGCATCATGGATTTTCAACTTCGTCCTTGCGCTTATTCACGCAGTCGGCGAAGTATTAGCTTGCGTACTTTTTTACTCGGTTTCAGGGATAGACCTTCAAAGCATGTTTTACGTCCTCTTCGTCCTAGTCGGATTTGGTACAGTGATTCACAGTATGGTAGACTATGAATTAGCACTAGTGGTGTATAAAGTTTTACAAAAAAGACGTTAAAAGAGGTCTACTATGCCAAAAGAAAGAAAGTCTGAGTTATTAAAACTCTTGAAAGAAACTCCTAAACCACTTAATGGGCAAAGCTTAGCGGAACATTTCCATGTTACCCGGCAAATCATCGTCCAAGACATCGCGCTTCTTCGCGCTGATGGAGCCACTATTCTCTCGACGAACCGCGGATATGTCTACAAGGAACAAGAGAGCTCACCTTACGTTCATCGTCTCTTCAAGGTCAAACACGGTACTGAGGCTATCGAGAGTGAACTTCTGGCGATTGTCGACAATGGAGGACGCGTCCAAAATATTCAAATCGACCACCCAGTCTACGGGGAAATTCAAACGCTCGTGAAACTCACGTGCCGGCGCGATGTCCAACACTTCTTGGAGCAAATCCATCAAGAAGACTATCGCCCTCTTTCCTCTTTAACAGATGGTGTGCATTATCATCTGGTAGAAGCAGAAAACCAACAAGACCTTGACTATATCGAAGAGGCTCTAGACAAATTAGGGTATTTAGTGAAGGAAGATTAAAAAATGGCCCACCACTTAGATTAAGCGGTGGGTCTTTCTTATTCCCTAGAGCTATGACGTTTTCCTTGGCTTTTCGCTTGAGCCTCCGTCATCTCTACAACGTTATCCCAGTTTGTATTCGATGGCATATTGCCTTTTATATACCAATACACATCCGATTTTCCTTTTTTAGCTACATAAACTGTACGCTGTTCTTCTTGATTCACAGTCGCTTCAGTTGTAGCCTCTGTCTGCGCAACTGTTGTTTCGAGTTTCTTCTTAGCAAATAATGGTTCCGCATTCCCTGTTGCATAGTCAATTTTTGCATTTGGAGATATATTCTCTAGAATCACATGAGTTACACCCTCTTCATCCATTTTCTCTTGTTTTGTTCCAAAAGAAATCTTTAGGAGTGTTCCATCACTTTTTATTCCAGCATACTGCAACTCAACTTTTCGAGGAATCAGTTCATCCCCTTCGTAAATTGGCGTTACTTTATAATCCAACCAATCATTCGGATGAGCATTAATCCAATCTGCAAGATTATTCTCATAGAACAACATTGCAGTTTGATTTGAGGAATCCTTGTCCGACAAGCTCCCCGTATTTAATAAGGCTGTCATCGGCGTTAAATTCCGTAACTCATTATCAAGACCGCTAAATTGATACCCTACTAAGTGACCACGATTCATAAGCCACGCTTCTTTCCCACTTCCTGATTCATCAATCGGCATCTTATAATTATGCCAACCAACTGGATCCACACTGATTTTTGGTTCTCTCTTAGCTTTTGGCTTATCTTTAATATTCAGTTGAATATGTGCAGATGTAGAACGCTCCAGCTTATCCAGTTCTCCCAACACCAATTGCTTCTCCTTCTTAAAAGGCAGCAACGAATCTGGTAATTTAGATGGTGCTACTGTCGTGACGTTCACTTGCATCTCTGTCGTTGACTTCGCCTCTTCTTTATTTCCTCCACATGCTGCTAAAGAAACACAAGCTAAAACCAATAACCCTATTTTCCAATTCGAATGAATCTTCACCCTAATCCCCCCTAATATACTTTATAAAAACTCCCTAATTAATTTTAGTATAAATCTCCCTCAACTTGAATACAATAGTCTTTCTGACTCATTTTTTTGGGTGCCTACGATATTCCTTTTTCTTCTTTTCATTTTATTTTACGCCCCTTAACCACTCTTTTGCCCATTCAAGAACGGGTAATTCGCGGTTTGCAAGAAGGACTCCCCATGGTTTAGAAGCACACTTTTGATACTCAGAAACAGCCTCTTCAGCAGTCATCTTTAATGTCGACAATTGAAATTCCTCTTGTTCTACTGGAGTCATCTCGGTTTCCCCGAAGGACTTAATCCGACAAAGATAGTAATGATTTAAATTGTGACGGTGAATCTGATTATAGTAGTCGCTGACTAAACCAATTTTACAAAGGACCTCTACCTTAACACCCAGTTCTTCCTTTAGTTCCCGGTGGATGGCTTCTTCTGTGGATTCTCCTTCTTCTACGCCTCCTCCAGCTGTTTCAATAAAAACGCCAGTCCCGAAGATATCATCGCGGTGTACCCGCACAAAGTAAAAATATCCCTCTTCGTCTATCACGATTGCTCGCACAATTTTTCGATCATGCGTAATCGTTGTCTTCTCCCACTGCGTATCTTCTAATGTTAATGCTAATTCCTTCACTGCCAAACTCACTTTCTATAGTATTCCTCTACGTAAATATCATTAATAACACAAATAGTACAAGCAATCCAATCCCTAGGATTAACTCAACTTGCCCAACTCGAATCGCATCTGCATCCTTTTGGCTCCCCGCCTTCTTACGCGCTTTGAAATCATTGATGAGCCCATACTGCTTTTTGAACACGATTAGATATCCAAAAACAGCAAAGATTATCCCGAGAACAAATAGGATAAATTTTACCAAGTGCATAAGTCTCACCTCATCATTAATTGTAATTCTATTATACCATCTATTGAAATAAGCTGTTATCTTATGTCATCTCTAATGTTTAGGGCTAACTTTTATCAAAGCTGACAAACTACTGACTGAACTTTTAAAAAATCTTAAAAAATGATACACTAATGCTATAAATTCATATTTTAGGAGTGTAACGATGAAAAACAAAATTTTATTAGGCTCTGTTACTGTTCTTTCTGCTCTTGTATTTGCGGCATGCGGTAACTCTACTAAAGAAACAAAAGAAACGACGACCGTACAAACAACGGAAGCCGTTAAAGAAACAACTACACAAGCAACGACAACAACGGGAGCTTCTTCAGAAGAAAAAGAAATCTCACTTAATGACACTCAACGTGTTGGCCGAGACGATGCTGGATACGTCAATGTGCCTAAAGATTGGGTCAACTTTAAAGATGTGAATGGGGGACCACAATTCCAGTACTCAGCACTCGATGGATACAATATTATTACATTAAATGGATTCACTCAAGATCAAGCAAAACCTGGTGAAGGAGAAACTTGGGGAGCAGAAATGATTGCCATTCGACTAGCTGCTCAATGGGAAAAACACCCAAACGTCCAAAAAATTCACGGTTCGAGAACAAAAGTATCCGAAATGGATGCTTTCCTCTTACAACTCTTAATGAAAGACGGAAAATACTACTTTACTTGGATTTTCGAAAAAGGGGATAAAGTCTATACCGCTTCTTTTGAAGGTGATAAAAAGACGATTATAACCATGATTGCGCTTATCGAAGAGACTTGGGGTCTAGATCCTAAGAATCCTGGAAAATAGTTACAAAACCAAGAGAGACTTACCCATTGGTAAGTCTCTTTTTTAGTTTCAATTTTTATAGAAAGATTCGCTTTTTGCGTTCCATTCTTCGCGTAAAACACCATACTTGAGGCTATCATAATAATGTCCCTGATAATAGCGGACTTTTCGAATTTGTCCTTCTTTTAGGAACCCTATTTTCTCGGCAACAACCATCATAGCTTGATTCCCGCTCCAAGTCGTCATGCCAACATGCTCAAGGACATCTATTTCATCAAAAATAGCGGTAATCCACATCTTCAAGGCTTTTGTCGCAATCCCCTGATTCCACCATTGTTCATCGTAAATGACTATACCGATCTCTAACCATCTTGTGGCTTCATTAATCCAAGACTTAGAAACCATTCCAATAGGTTGACCTCCTACAACAATACAACGACACCCTTCACTCATTAAAAACTCAGAAATCTCACTAGATTCAAATTGTTCAAAATCCTCGAATGGACGATACTCATTAAAATAGGGAGCATTCCACTTTGACCATTCTGGCGTTTCTTTGGAAAAACCTATCTGCCAAATTTTACTCAGATGCCTTTTGTCAAAACGGAGTAACGCTACTGGTACTGTTTTATCTAAACTTACCAACGATTCATGCCCCCTTCAACATTCGTCACGTCAAATCCTTTTCCTTCCAAAAATTGACAAGCTGTTGCTGAACGCATGCCCCCTTGGCAGATGACGTAGTATTTTTGCTCTGGATTTAATGTTGTATACTCTTTTTCCAACGTACTTAAAGGATAGTTCTTTGCTGTTGGAATATGTCCGTCTTGAAATTCTCCCTTTTCTCGTACATCTAAGACCGTAATTTCACTTGTTTGATATAATTCTTTAAACTCTTTTAAAGCGATTTTTTTCATATTTTCTCCTTCACCATCTTTTTATTGGACTTGCGACAATACTAGTTTCGACTCCATTGATAAGCGATTCTAGGGGAGCCATCCTCCACATAAATCATACCACATTCTATAAATCCATTTCGTTCAATTTGCTTTTGCATAACTCTATTATCAAAATGCGTATCAATACGAATATTGTTGGAGTATCTTTTACAATAATCTACAGCTCTTGTTACAACCCCTTTCACACGTCGATCACTAGCAATACGATGAATCACAACATAGGGTTCCTTATTCAACCATGCACCCTTTTCTATTTTTTGATAAGTGGGGTCCGGACCGTTCATCATTACGAATACACCATGAATTTCTTTAGTTTCTTCTTCAATCACATAGGAAATTCCAGCTAGAATATCCTCTCGAATTAATTCTGGTGAAGGATAGAGAGTCCCCCACTGATTTGGATTTCCAGATTCTATCATAAATAATTGTGCATTTTTATAAATCTCCATAATACGATCAAAGTCTATATCCATTGCTTTTCTTATATTCATCTCACCCTCCAAACAACTATCAAACAATGATTCTATATTTAATATTATTTTTATTGATAAAAGATTTTCGTAATGATTTTCTACGGTTCTTCGCGTTCCTTTTTAACAATTTTCCTTTTCTCGTTTAGAAACTGCATAAAGCTCTCGCTATTGTCTTTGAATTCCTTAACAATTAGACGATGATTATACACTCTTTAGAATTTATAATAGCACACTTAACATAAAAAAGACCTATTCTGTTCTTCAAACAGAATAGATCTAATGCTTATTTAGCCGTTAAATTAAATTGTTGTTCTTCTTTATCAAAGCTTAATACGTAATCTTTACCTGGCTCAATCGTTAAATCAATCTCAGATGGGCCCCATGTTGTCGTAACTGTCTTGTACATCACTCCTGGTCTTGTATAAGAATAAGTTACTCGTAAAACGATATCTCCAGGAACTGCGCAAACGATATATTTTCCTTTTTCCGCAAAAATGGCTGCTTCCCCTCTAACCACTTCAGCAAGTAGTTCTTTTTGAGTAATTAAGTTACTTCCTGCAGAAAGTTCGATTTTTACTGCAGTAGGATGTTCTTTTAACCATTTTTCTAAAGCGTTTTTATTCAATTTCATTGATACAATTGAAAATATTGCTGCTAATACGAACATTCCAATTAATATATATTTATAATTGCCTAAGGCATCTAATGCTTGCATAAAGTTTTCCATAATAATCTCCTTTTTTACTGATTTTTTTCCTCTTTCAAATAGAGCTTACTTACTACCCTCCGCTTCTTCAATCAGTTTCTAGTATTTTCTATCACTTAATCAAGGGAATTCAAAGCTCTCAGAAATTACTTTTTCAGTCTGAATATCTAGAAAAAAAGAATTTGATTGCTTTGGGTTCCAATAATTGTCTATCACTATTAATTAGCGCAAAACATCACAAATAAAATTCTCTTCTAAATTCATCCCGAAAAATTTTATCCCTTTAAAAATTAAGTACAAATACCAAAAATATTATAATATATAAACAAAAGTTGTACCACTATAATCCTTTGTTTATGCCTTTTTCAAAAAATTCTACAATAACTATTCATTTACTCATTTGAAGAAGAATCTATTTATAAATGGAACTGATAAATTTTAACTTTCCTCTTTCCTTCTTGATACATTTCATTTGTTGTTGGAATATCAGCAATTTCAATCAGTTTACCACCTAAAATTTCGCAAGTACGATATGACGCTATATTATGTGGTTGACAACTAATATAGAGAAACTCTAGTGAATGTTTTCTAGCCAACTGAAACAATAACCGACATGCTTTTGCAGCGTATTGATGTCCTCTATAATTTTTATCAATGTGATAACCAATATTCCCTCCAAAATAAGTCTTTTTATTGTTCCCAATTCTTAAATCACATTTCCCGATTCTAGTACCATCCAGTAAACAAATTTCAAAATAGTATGCAGGGAGCCACCCCTTTTCTGGTTGGTGTGTTATCGTATTTACTAGTTGAAGGTAGATTTCCTCGTCGTGTAGTTGTTCCGTCCTATAAAACATATTTTCCCCACCTATTTGAACTTTTAATTCATTCTTATCTCTGTGCTAAATACCGCTGTATCTCCTTTGAGTCTAATCTTCGAACTTCCGTATTTGGAAATTCCTTATACTTCTGCATTTGAAAACTTGGTTTCATCGTTTCACAGCTTTTATCTTTATTCTTTTTTAAATACTCCTTTAAATCTTCTTCCTTAGCAAAGATTTTATAGGAAATTCTTCCATTCTTTCCCTTGATTTCATAGATTCCGCAAGTCTGTTTCATTGTATAATCAGCGGTTCTGAGATATAAGGTCGCAATTTCTAACGACTTAAACGGGAAATTCCATCTTTGTAAAGATCTTTTTTTGTCGCATTCAATACAAATACAACGTCCACACATCCCACAAATATACTGCTTATGATGTTCTAAACAATCTAAAGGATGTAAAAGTGGCGTAACTCTACTACTCGTTACATAGCATTCTTCACACATCTTTTTTCACTTCCTTTTTAGGTGTTTCCTTCTTTAGAAATATCTGAGCTAATGCGATTTGCCGTTCTCTTTCCGCTCTAACTCGGTCTAAGTCTTTTGGATACTTCAATTGGATGACTTTGATTACATCATCAGAAGAAACAATGGTATGTCCTCTCATTGGTGTGTTATCGTATTGACTAGTTGAAGGTAGATTACCTCTTTTCTCCTTCACCTTTCTAATATTAAAAATATTTTTAATCCTTCTCTATCCTTCTAAACTCACAGTCCAGAAGGTGGTCATTTACCATCCCTACCGATTGCATAAATGCATAAATAATAGTAGAGCCAATAAATTTAAAGCCTCTTTTCTTCAAATCTTTACTGATTTTGTCCGAAAGATCCGTTTTTGCTGGGACTTCTGTGATGGATTCCCAAGAATTGATGATTGGGGTATGATTAACGAATCCCCATAAATAGTCGCTAAATGACCCAAACTCTTCACATATCTTAAAGAAAGCTTTGGCGTTGTTCGCAACAGATTTTACTTTCAATCGATTTCGGATGATTTCTTTATTTTGAAGGAGTTCAGCTTCCTTATCTTCATCATAGTTCACCACGATGTCTGGATCAAAGTTATCAAAGGCTTTACACAGTCCTTCCATTTTTTGAAGGATCGTAGACCAGCTGAGTCCCGCTTGCATCCCTTCTAAACAAAGCATCTTAAATAATTCCTTATCGTCAAAAATAGGGATTCCCCACTTTTCATCGTGATATTTTTGTTCAAGTAGACTATGGTTAGCCCAATCACATCTTTTTGTTTCCATATTTACTCCTTTTCCATAAGAGTTTTGCTCCTCAGGTACGGATTCATCGATACAGTAGCGATAGCATCATTATTCATCTCATACCTAATTTTGTTAGAATTTACCTCATTATGGCATTTCTATTCCCATTTGTCAGTAAATACATTTTGGAAGACTCCGTCATTGTTTTAGAAAAATGAAAGCAGACTCCCCTTCCACATTCGAGTCTGCTTCATTACTCTCACTTCTAAAATTTTATTATTCATATATAAAACGAATCACTTGGTCGCCCACATCCACTTGAGCTTCAATCCCAAAAGGAATGATACAACGAGGCGTCGCATGCCCAACATTAATATTGTAAACAATGGATAGCTGCTTCTCCCCTAATTCTTCCAGGAGAATCTCTTTATACTGTTCATAATAGGTTTCATTTTGTGGTTTTCCAACAAGCACACCCGATACCACATCAAAAAGTTCGTAGCGTTCTAGCGTTTGAATCATCTTTTGGAAGCATTCAGGAGTCGGTTGTTCTTCACTCGTCTCCAGTAGAAGAATTTTTCCTTTCCATTCTTCTAAAGTAGGAAATAGTTGATACTGTTGTACGAGGCGAACCGTATCCTCATATCTTGAATTTTCGAGACATTCCGACATAGATTCCAAACACCCTCCTAGGATTTGTCCTGTAAACTGAGCAGGCCCTGAAAGCAACTCAAACCCTTGATTTGGAAAACTTGGCATCGAAACCCCTAGTCCTTTTTCACTAAAGTCTTCTCTTTCTTGAACCCAGATGTCGCTCGGTCGGATTTCTTTAATTCTTCCCGTTGTCAGTAATTCCTCAAAATACGATTTTGTATACGAAAGCATTTCCTTCGAAATTTCACACACATCTGGCAAAAACGCTTGCCCATAGAAACTGCGAACGCCCACCTTATGCAACATCAAATGATTGATGGTCGTATCTGAAAAACCTAGAAAAATCTTTTGCTGAGCGACCTTTTTAAGTGCGTCTTGTTCAAATAAATAAGGGAGTAATCTGTACGTATCATCTCCACCAATGGCACATAAAATCATATCTATTGAATCATCCTGAAAAGCGGTTAGTAAGTCTTTCGCTCTACATTCGGGATGTTGCTTTATAAATTCTAGCCCCTTTAATGCATGAGGTAAAAATACAACCTCTATCCCATATTCTTCTAATCGTTTCTTCCCAAGATTGAGTTCATGTTGAATGAAACTCTCCCCTAAAATTCCGCTAGACAAACTGACGATACCAATCGTCTTTACTTTCATCGAATTCTCCTCTGTTTCCTATTTTCTGTTGTAATCTTCCACTTCATTCCCCTAAATATTTAATATAGATTTGACACGGATTCCATTCATCCCACAAAGTCGGGAAGCATTCTAAATCCTTATACCCCATCGCCTTATAAAAAAGATTCGTGCGATCATACTGTTCGTAATGTCCCATTTTCACAGTCTTCACTTGGGAATAAGTGTACCCTAAACTCCGAGCTAGTTGCTCATACGCCTCATTTAATTTTTGGCCGATTCCTTGGCGGTGAAATTCCTTTTTGACTCCCATCACAAAAATATCTGCACAATCCTCACTCGTAGCATTCAACACGACATATCCTGCGAGCTTATCCTCTACAAAACAAGCTAGAAACGGTTTGTCCATCGCATCATCGACATATTCCTGCGTGCTTTCTGGCATTCCAAACCATTCCGGAAGATCATATAAAACTTCTTTTGAAATCGATTCTTTTTCCTTTTTATCTATAATTTCTCTAATACTCATGTTCATCTTTAGTGTCCTACTTTCTTTAAAAAGTCTCGCGCTAATGCTATTTGTCGTTCTCTTTCCCATTGATATAAATATTTTGTTCCCACTCATTCCAAGAATACTCTTCTGGCTTCATTGTCTTCGCCTCAAATCCCTTTAAATTATACTGTCATTATACCAAATCACTTGAGAAGGTTATATTCCCATTCTCCCATTTTCTCCAACATGTCCAAAACACCTACAGCACTTTGAAACTGCTATAAGTGTTATCGTTACTTTATGGATTCAAAGGAATGCCTGCTAATCGTCTAAAATAGTGACGTTCTCCTCCAAGCATTATTTCTTTTTCTTTGGTTTCGGAGTGGGCAGTTCATCATAGATAGCTTTAAACAAATTCGTTAAGAACTCCTTATCCTCTACATTTTCCACCAGAAGCATTTCTTTTGCCCCTTCATAAGGTTTTTCCAATGAAGCGTCAGGCATGCTTTCTCTGGCAGCTGTCACATTTTTGATAAGGAATCGATCATCATAAATGCCACCGACAACTTTTTCTCGGTAATACAAAATATATTCCCCCATCATTGCTCGATAGCGGATATCCTCTAATCCTGATAATTGTTCTAAAATATAGGCTAAATATTCCTTGCTAGAAGCCATCTTTTCACCTTCTCCCGTTACTTCCAGATTCTATGTTCAAGACGAATAACTTATTTTTACTTCATCATTCTCTTACCAAGCATAATTAGGTTCCTCGCAAGCCGCCATTGCTTCAAGCAGCTCTTCTGGCGTCACCTTTTTTAAACCACCATAGACAGGATCTTGTTCATGTGTCATGGAGTCTAAATAATAAATCGCTGAAATATCTTTGCCATCTGGAGTCAATTCATACCCAATTCCAATCACATTATGCTCCCCATTTTTTCCAGGATAAATTTTAGAAAGGGTAAAAGTGTAATACATTGGATAGCCATCATCAATATTTTTGCGAACGCGTTCCTTAAACAAACGCATATCCTCGGAATCAGGACTCGCATTCGTGATGGTCGCAAGGCGATAACCAGCCTGCCCAGCTTTGGGCTCTGAATATCCAAATAAATGCTGATTCAACACGCGAATGGCTTCCCTGTTATGTGTCCCGTAAGGTTCATACGTTTCCATCTCTTTGGCTAATTGCTGTTGCGAAACGGTAATTCCTTGGCTGGATAACATCATACTCACCGTTGTCGGCGCACAGAAATACCATTTTTCTTGAATTTGCGGAGTGACGGCTAAAATCTTCTTACGTCGCTGAGGCGTTGGGGCCACAGCCTCGGTTGTGGTTTCGTTTTGTGTTTCTTGAGTAGTGACACTCGTTGTTGTTTCTTGCGTAATTACCGGCATAGCAGTCATTGTTTCACCCGTTTGCGACTGCTCTGTCACTTGCTTTGTAGTTGAGGTTTCTATAGAAGTATCCAAAGTCGTTGTCTTGTTTTGTTCACTAGGAGACTTGCAAGACGACAATAGCAACACATTCATACATAGTAACAAAATAAGACCCTTTTTCATCCTAATTCCTCCATTCTCTCTTCTTAAGTATGACAACTATATCCCTTTGCTTTGGTCCAACATTCTATCCTCTAAATCTTATGTCTAAAGGTTCGACGATTTTATACATGCCATTGTTCTTTAGGATGATTTCTCCATGCTTCTTTTCCGTATAGAAACTGCACTGTCATTTGAATGCGGTTCCATTATTCTTACTTATAATCTATCCTATTCTTTTGAAAAATACAACAAAACTTTTGTGAAGATTAGGAGTTTTCGCATGAAAATTTCCACCTATATTTATGTACTTGAGGAAGCTCTATATTGACAGCGGACCAAACAAAAAACGAGCACCCGAAGATGCCCGTTTGGTTTTAGAATAAATCAATAATTAACTTAAAGTTTAAGATGGTTAGGATAATTGCTACCGCGTATCCAAGGAAGGTATTCCATTTGGCATTGGTAAATTCTCCCATGAGTGATTTTTTTGAAGTGAAGTAAATCAACGGGAAGATTGAAAATGGTAATGCCACTGATAAGAATACTTGTGAGTAGACCAAGAGTTGGTCCAATGTTTTTTCTTGCGCCCTAAAAAGAGAAGAATGCCCCTGGTCCTAAGAAAGCTTTTAAGTTATGCGAGAATGATTATTATTAGGAGTTTCTATAGATTAATTCACTTCTGAAAGTGATACTTTTTTATGTGTAGACATAATTTCCTCCTTTTATGTAAATTAATCTATTTCTTGAAACTTTCCTCAAAAAGTCCATTTTATATAAAAAACAGTGCCTATAATAACACTCTGGCGACCATCGCGCAATGTGAAATTGTACCGTAGATACTGTTTTTTGTTGTTCGTTATTTCTTATTAACTTTAATCGGATACCGCTTCACGGCTTGAGGTAACTCCTCCAGCAACTCATCATTGGCTTTGCTCTTTCCCATGAAGAACATGGTCGTAGTTCCATCCTTTTGCTCTATCCTAATAGCGTATCTACTTCCACCACCATTTCGACCTCGCATGAAATCAACTGAAATCTGGCGAATCGATGATAGAGGAATACGACGTTTTTTGAAACAGAACGCCACGTGAATATAAAACATTCCTTTCGCAATATGAAACGGTGCCGTAAACGGACCTCCGCTCTGTTTTGCGGCTGTCCATCTGCGAACGAAAATGACAAGCACACATGTCGCAATAAACACAATACTCGCCAGGAATACTACCGGAACCCTAAATCCCGCTCCAAATTCTAACATTGCCATCGTCGTACCTCCTTTTTATCTTTCTTCGCTTTGACTTTTCCTACTCTTTGTAAGAGCCCACAATGCTCCAGCTATTAACAAGACACCAACAACAAAAACTGGAGCTTCTAATGCTTTGATTTCTTCCATAAACGGTACAACATACATGCTGAGCTCTACCAAGATGACTCCAATTAGAATCAGCGCACCCACTAGAATTTTCGCTTTTTTAGACATCGACTTCTACCCTTTCTCAGTTGTTGTTGAGTGGTCTCTTTTATACCACTTTAAAGGTAAGTGAGGTTTGATATCAACCGAATTACGATACGCAATTACTTTGTCCAACCTATCAAAATACGTCTTCCAATCTTCAGGTGAAAAGTCTCTATACTTATATTTTGAGATATTAGAATTATCAGTTAATTGTTGTATGTTATCTTCTTTAATTTCTATATTATTTCTATCTATAGTAACTTTACGATTCTCAATTTCCTCTAAAGAGTGTTGGAAAAAGCCTTGAAGAAACATACACTCTAAATTTTCTGAATAAATCCATTCCACTAAATTTTTCTCATCGTTGAAATACTCCATTAGATTCCCTTTAAAACAGTAGTATAAAAACTGATCCAGTTTATCTTCTGACGTCATAAACTTATCGGGATTCAAATTTCGTTTCCCAGCTTTATTTGTCATATTCGGTAATAATAACAAATTTCCCCTCGACGCATAATGTTCTGCCAAATATTTAAAAAGAGATAAGTCCTCATTATTATGATTTAAAAGAATTGTATCGATACTGGCATTATTTTTCGCTATTATCTTGCCTTCTTTATTAAGACCTAAATAATAAGTCAGCGGAGCCCAAATGGAAGTCATAATGTCGCCGCGTTCAGCAAAATCCTTTTTCTCCCAACTGTTTTCAAGGGAAGAAATTTTTTCATCAAAATGATAAAAGTATACCGCATCCGAATCATATAAAAATCGAGGTGATATAGGGATATCATCCTTATAATAGCGCATTAACATTTCTAAACCATTATTACCTTTATAATCCACTAAGGCTGTTGAAAAGATGTGATCAAAAACTTCCTTGCTACTTCCTTTCATTTTTCCTCCCGCTCCCTTCTAATCGATTCATTCAGTGCTATTTCCTTCTGCTTATTGTTCATTCTACCTCTATCTTACCGAGCTTTTTTATTTTTTTCCACCTCTTTTAAGTAGGTTTTAGGTTCTTTGTGCAAAGTATAGTTAATCAAACGGAAAGGAGAAGCTCCCCAACCAGGCGAGCAGTCGTAGCCATTATCACATTGGTCACATGAAGCGTGTACGAATTCTTCAGCCACCAAGTGTACACCCCATTCATGTACTTGCTGTTTATGATTCCACTCATCCTCGGAGTCATGTCAAATGTCGCAGCGAAAATGACCGAGAAAACTTTCAAGGAGTCTTCGACATCTACGGAACCAGCTCCGTCTATCCAACCCTCTACTTACCAGTCGGTGAGGTGCTGCTAGTCGCAGCCCTCGGGTTAGAGATCTACTACAAAAAGGCAGTTGCTAAATAAAAAGGCCGGAGCCCCTTTAAGGTCTCCGGTTGTTATTCTTAACAGATAATGCC
>CAJPNA010000005.1 GCA_905371865.1 uncultured Carnobacterium sp. | reverse complement strand
AAAATCAAAAATCGCTTAAAATCAATATTTTGACATCTATTGACGTGTACTGAAAACCTTACTTAACCTCTTTAAATCCTTCTTCTAAAATCTTTTTCTTAGATTCTTCGAAACTGTAACGATCATTTTTCTTCACCAAAGCTGAATGAATACTGCTATAGAGTGCTGGTGCTTTCGAACGACTCTCTTCATCATCATATTTGAACTTCTTAAGGTCAACATCAACCGTAAATGCGATTTCCTTTTCACTATCCGATTGAGTGACTTTAATTCCATCAATCCCATCCATTTCTTTTACGATTTTCTCACGTTGTCTACGTGCCTTTTCTTCGTACTCCTTGTTCTTAGAAATATCATAGCTGATGTTAAAAGTTAGTGAGGAAACCGAATCTTTTTCCTGGTCGTACATGTATGTTACTTTTTGCTTAGAAATAGAAACTTCTAAGGCAAATTCCGCTTTACTTTCAGACCGGCATCCTAATAAAACAAAAAATGCTCCTAATAATACAATCGATAATTTAATTATTTTCTTCATTTTATACTCCTTTATTGCGACTTATTGTTATCATAGAAAATCTAGTGTAGGATGTCAAATTATACTTGAAGTGTGTTGGGCCAAATTGTGCAAACAAAAACCGCCTCCTTTTTCAGGAGACGGTTATTTTATTTCTTATTAGAAACGGATGTAAGTCGCACGAGCTGCAACGCTTGCTGAAATTGTACGGTAAGAGATTACGTTTAATCCTTGTACGTTCATTTCAGAGATGTATAATGAACCATCTGCATTAACTGCTTCTACGAATGCTACGTGTCCGTAAGTTGGGTCAGCACCCGCTAAACCTTGTTGGAATACGATTGCTGAACCAGCTGAAGGTGAGTTAGATACTGAGTATCCATAGCTACGAGCATATGCTGGCCATTCAGCCGCGTTCCCCATCATGCTGTGTCCAATTGGTGTTCCAACTTGTGCCATACGATTGAATACGTAGTAAGTACATTGTCCGAAGTATCCGCCGTTTAAAGCTGCACGGTAACTTGGGTCAACCGCTGGGAATCCTCCACCAGCTGTATAAGTGTAGTTAGAAGTTTGTGTTGCTGCAGTAGCACTAGATGCTGCTCGTGATGTCGGAGACTGATAAGAAGTCGCTGTGGCAACAGAATTCGTTACCTCTGCTGCTAAAGCTTGACGAGAGGCTTCTGCAATACGTGCTGCTTCAGCTTCAGCTTTTGCTTTTTCTTCAGCTAAACGTTTTTGGAAAGTTTCTTTTTCTGCTACTAAACCATCACGTTTTGAGATTTCAGCTAACTCTTCTTGAGATAAGTTTGCTAATAAAACTTTATTTTTGTCAAAAGTTTCATTTAATTTTGTTTGTAAGCCTTGTAATTCTTCCTCAGCTTTTTGTTGTTCCGCTAATTTAGCTCGTTGTTGCTGTTCTTTAGCCTCTACTTGTTTCTTATCTTCTGCTTGTTGTTGCATTAAATCACGGTTAGCACTGATTAAATCCATAACAACACCGATACGATTAACGATATCTGATAAGTTTTCTGCATTTAACAAGAAGTCAACATATGAACGAGCTCCGTTTGTTTGTACTGCACGAGCTTGTTCTTCTAAACGTTTGTTACGTTCAGCAATTACTTTTTCTAATTTAGAAATTTCTGATTTTAATGAGTCGATTGCTGCTTGAGCTTCAGCTTTTTGAGCTTGAGTTGCATCAATCTTAGTTTGCACTCCTGATAATTCAGATACTAATGAATCAATTGTTGCATTAACTGCAGCTTTTTTATCATTGATATTTGCAATTGTTGAGTTAACTGAGTTTATTTGTGAGTCAAAGTCTTGCGCACTAACATTGGGTGTTAAAGCTCCTAATGTTAATATTGTCCCTGTTACTAATACTGTTAATAAACGTTTCTTCAAGTGAGTCCCTCCAATAGTTCCAATAAAAAATCAATTATATATTCGAAGTAGCCGATTCGGCTTAAATAAAACTTAACTTGGTACTATAATACCATAGGACTTTAGCCCGATGGTGATTTTCTTTGAATTGACAATACCTTGTAACAAAGCTGTAACATAAAACGTTTAGTTGACCTTTTTGATACAAAAAAAGGAGAAATTTATAAAATATTACAGGCTAAAATGTGAATCTTTGGAGATTTTTGAAGCGAATTTCTGCTTTTTAACTCTTGCGCACTCCCCTTTATGACACATGAAAAAGTTTTGTTACAAACGGTTTCAACTCTGTTCTGGTTTAATATGTTTATTGAACAAAAAACTTGGTTAAGCACAAATTTAAAAAGAGTTACATACCAAAATGTAACTCTTTTTTATCTAAACATCCTTAACACATCTAAAACCCATATTCTGACTACTAGACATCGCTGTATTGCTGTTTCTTGCAGACAATCTATATCTATTACAATATGACGCATGGCACAAAAAGGATCCTCCTTTAATTGCATATAGTTCGTCGTCAATCGATTGATGTTCTCTCCAAAAATCTTTTCCAGATACTTTATCAAAAGTTATTAATTCTAATTTTCCTGGATTGACACACCACTCCCAAACATTACCAACCATTTCATATAGTCCATACCCATTTGGCAAATACGTTCTTACTGGAGCTGTTCCATCATATCCATCTTCTTTCGTATTCAAGATTGGAAACTCCCCTTGCCAAGTGTTACAGTATTTATTCATCTCTGATTTAAAGTCGTCACCCCAGAAATATTCTTCATTGTTGGTTCCGCCTTTTGCGGCTATTTCCCACTCCGCTTCTGTAGGTAATCTTTTTCCAGCCCATTTACAGTATGCAACAGCATCGTTTCTTGTAACATGAACAACCGGATGATTCATAATCTCATTTATTGATGACCCTTCACCTAAAGGAGCCCTCCAATTCGCATTTTCAATAGCTATCCACCAAGGAGCCTTATGCACTTCAATTTTATTTTCTATGTTATCTGGAAGAAAATATCTAAAAACATAAGACCAACCCATTCGTTCTGCTTCCGTTATATATCCTGTTAAATCAACAAATTTTTTGAATTCCTCATTTGTTACTTGTGTTTCATCGATATAGAAAGAATCAATTTTTACCGTTACTTTTGGCCCTTCAAAATCATATTCGAATCCATTCTTTTTATTAGAACCAATTTGATAAAACCCACCTGGTATCAACTTCATTATACTTGCCTCCGTTAATAAAACCGATTGTAGTAAGATACTCACCACAATCGGTTAAAATTTACTCTAAATCATCTAACTCTAGTCGCTTAAACTGTTCTTCTGGAGCTTCTAGCTCTTCCAACTGTTCAACTAAGGCTCTTTTCATTCTGTCTTCTATCTTAGCATCTTGAATAGGATGTTTTTGTTCTTTATCAGTATTTAAATCAAATAAGAGACTATCCTTAGTATATTCTCGCATATCTCCTAAACCGTCCAAAATAGCAGGTTTATCAATAGGAACCTTGTAAACAGGATATTTTGTTCTCTTCAAAAACTGCCCCATTTCAATATCTTCAGGATTTTTCTCTCCAAGATAGTGTCGAATAGTAGTTGGAATCCCTGCATATTCATATAAAGGACTATTGTCTTTATTAGGCGATCTAAAATAAGTGTATCGGCCATCAGTAATATTTACTGTAATACCATGAGCACCATAAACAGCATATTTTTTATCATAATTTTGGTCTTCAATTAGTGGCAACCAGGATTTCCCTTGAACTTCGGTTGGGGTTTCAATATTAAAATAGTCTAGAATTGTTGGCATTATATCTATATTTTGAGATACTGCTGAAATTCTCTCTCCTACTTTTCTCCCAAGAGGATCTTTTAAGAATAATGGTAAAGCAGCCAGTTCGTTATAATTATGCATATAATTTTTCCCAAACAGCTCTCTCTCTCCTAAAAAGTATCCATGGTCTGAAGTCACAATTATTAACGTATCATCATACATTCCCAAATCTTTAATTTTGTCGACTAATCTGCCAAAATGCACATCTGTCATTGTCATTAACGCTGCATATCTTTTTCTAATATAATCAACAGCCTCTTCTGGGACATCTACTGATCCATAGTTTGGTGTCTCAAAATATGGTCCGGTATACGAATCATCGTACATCTTCATATACTTGCTAGGAACATCAAAAGGTTCATGTGGATCAAACACTTCAACTTGGAGGAAGAAATCTTTCTCATCCTTATTTAGTTCTAACCAATCACATGCCGATTTAAAGGTTCGAGGCGTCGGATACTTATCTTCATCCTCATACCAAGTTTCCCGATTCGCTTGATATTGTCTTCTTAACTTCCCATAATACTGCTCAGGCATCCATTCCGGATCCTTTATACGAGAAATCCACGGATCTCCTTCTTGACCTCTATGGAAATCCCAAGTGGTATATTGATTAATATATCCTTCCCCACCCAATCTAAAATAATGGGTATGGTCAGTTGTTAAGTGAGAATAAATATTATGTTTTTGAAGCACTTTCGAAACGGTAATATCGTAGGGCTCTATCGGTCCCCATGACCTTTCTAAAAAATTTAATCTTCCAGTCATGATATCTCTTCGAGCCGGCATACAAGGTGTCGACCCAATATAATGATGATTGAACACCGTTGATTCACTTGCAAATTTATCTAAATTCGGAGTGTTAACAAAAGTCTCTGGATTATATGTTTTTAGAAAATCTTTTCTAAGAGTATCCATTAACACCAATATTACTCTCATTTTTCTTCATTCCTTTACACAATAATACCTGCAGCTGACAACAACATCGCAACTACAATAATCGATAGGATAATAGCAACAATATGCTTTCCGTTCCATTTCTTAATTAAATATAAACATAAAAGTGTGATTAATAATGGAAGCATATTTGGTAATACTTTATCCAACATTTCTTGGAGCTTGATTGCCCCATCCCCGTCACCAAACTGCAAACCTAGATTCAGTTTGACCGTACTTGTTATAAGAGCACCTGCAACCATAACTCCTAGAACGTTTGCGGAGGTAGTAATTCTATCCAAGATTTTCTTCCCTGATTTAGATGTAAGAATATCTCTACCTTTTTGATATCCCAAATGGATTCCATAATATTTTAATGGGAAATACAAGATATTAATCATTAGGAACATTAAAATCGGTCCAATGAAGTTGCCCTCAACGGCAAATGAAGCACCTATACTTCCAGCGATTGGAAACCACGTAAAGTTCAATAAGCTATCTCCTAAACCGGCTAAAGGTCCCATTAAACTAGTTTTTACAGCAATCACTGATTCTTTTTCATTTTCCTCAGTATTTTCCTCTAAAGCAGTAGTTACACCTAAAATAAAAGGAATAAGCACCGGATGGCTATTAAAGAACTCTAAATGACGTTTCTGGGCGTTAACTCGTTCCTCTTTTGGTCTATCTTTATACAATCTAGACAAAATAGGAGTCAACGCAAAAAGAGTACTCAAGCTCTGCATCCGCTCATAATTATGGGAAAATTGAATCATCTGCGAACGCCAGAACATTTTATTTAAATCTTTTTTAGTGATTTTATTCTCTGCCATTATAAATCAAACTCTCCTTCCCCATCAGCAATGACTACATGAGTGTCGTCATCTTCTTTAGAACTATCAACTCGCCCTTCATTATTCATCATAATGTCATATAGAACTGCTGCTACTAAGGCAAATATTGCTATACCAATCGTTGGAACTTTAAGGAATGTTGCTAATGCAAATCCTAAAACTAAGAATACCCACATATTTTTCTTTAACATCATAGATAGTAACATTGCAATACCTACAGCTGGAATAATTTTTGAAGCAACTGTCAATCCTGTTAACATATATTTAGGAATAAAGGCTAATACCGCTTCTACTGCAGGAGCTCCTAACCAGACTGCGATAAAAACAGGAATTGCTCTACTTAAGAAAAATGCTAAACCTCCTAGATACTGAAGTTTATCAATTTTCCCAAATTCTCCGCTTTGTACAATTTTATCTGCCGCATGAACTAAAGAAACATTTGTTGTCATAACAATCATACTTAATTGTTGAACAAGAAGAGCAACTGGGATTGCTACTCCGACACCTGTCGCTTCACCGCCGCCAGAAAGAATACCTATTGCAACTCCTACTACAGATCCAGAAATTACATCAGGTGGTTGATACGCTCCTACATTGTTTGTTCCTAACCATACTAATTCAAGCGTCCCAGCAATAATTAAACCTTGCATTGGATCCCCAAGCAAAATACCTACCACGACACCTGCTAGTAATGGTTTTCTGAAGCCTAAATGTGGTCCGAATTGGTCTAACGCACACAAACCAGCCCAAATGGCCACGATTATCGCTTTGAAAATCATTGCTATTCCTCCTTAATTATTATTAATATAATGTTTTATAGTCTACTCTTGGATCTTTTGGAACCATTTGAACATTAATGTGAATTCCTTTTTCAATTAAATACAGAAATGCATTATGTTCCTCTTCCGTAACCGAAATCGCTTTTTCTAATCTTTTTCTACCCTCTTGGTATCTCATTCCACCAGCATTGACTTCTGATATTTTTAAACCTTCATCCACAAGAAACTTAATATCAATAGGATTGGTAAACAACAGCATAGTTCGTTTCTTTATTTCGCTTTTTTTCATTACTTCTGCAAATTGTTTAACCCCAAAAATAATTACTTTTACTCCAGATGGAACAGCGAAATTTGCAACACTATGTTGCACAGGATCTGCTTTAGCAGCATCGTTTATAATTAAAATTTGTTCGATATCAAAATTTCTTGTCCATGTTGTCGCTACTTGTCCATGAATCAATCTATCATCAATTCTTACTAACTCTATACCCATATTTTCACCTCCTATAAATCATATTCTGAATCATCTTCAATTTGATGATTCGAAACCTTTTCAACAATTGAGATTACTGTATCTTTCATGTTTTCTATTTGTAACTTACAGTCACCAACAGATTTGTTATTACTCATTAATAGTTCTAATAGCATCGGGAGGTTTAACCCTGTAACTAACAAAATATTAGAATATTCGTCAAGAAGTCGATAAGATGCATTAAAAGGCGTTCCCCCAATAATATCGGTAATAATAATCCATTCTTCATTTTTACAAGAATCTAGTATTTTCTTTATTTCATCTGTCGTAGATTCTAGAGTAGAATCAATCGATACTGTCACTGCTTGTAAATTATCAACAGCTCCTACTATCATCTGGGCACTTTCTATAGCTGCTTTTGCTAGAGGTCCATGACTAGCTAATAAATACTTCACCCTAAGTCCTCCTTAATCTTTGTATTCTCCTTGATTCCATTTATTGATAAACTCGCAGAAATAGTTTGGGTCATTTTGGTCTTCATCAGCATGAATAGTTTTGTCAATTTTCCTAATTAATTCTTCTGTTTTTGAATTCGGATGGTATTCAGCTTGTAAAAATGCATCAATAATATCACAAATTAAAAACTCCCCAGTTATTCGTCCTCCAAAAGCAATTACGTTTGCGTTAAATTGTTCTTTTGCATATACCGCTGAAGTCATATCTCTAACTAACGCTGCTCGAATCCCCGGGACTTTATTAACTGAATTTGAAATACCTACGCCAGTGCCACAAAGTACGACCCCTTGATCAGCCTCGCCACTAGCAACTAATTCTCCAACTTTTTTTCCAAAAATCGGATAATGTGTTCTCATAAAATCATATGTTCCAACATCTATAACTTCATGCCCTAACTCTTTCAAATGTTTAGAAATGGCCATTTTTGTATCTGTGACAATATGATCACATCCCAATGCAATTTTCATTTTTATACCTCCTAAGCCATTTTATTTAACATATCTACTCTTATTTGATGTCTTCCAGCTGCATATTTTCCGTTTAAAAAATCTCTTACAATATTCGTTGCTAATTCTTCACCAACAATTTTCGCGCCTAGTGTTATCATTCTTGCGTTATTATGTTCTCTAGTCATATAAGCCGTTCTTTCATCAGACACCTCGGCAACAACCATTCCTTTTACTTTTGTGGCTGCCATAAAACTTCCTACACCGTAACCATCAATAAAAATCCCTAAACTGTCATTATCAGATAATACTTCTTTTGCAACCCGTACACTTCCCGTCACGCAATCTGTTTCCTCATAACTCGTCACGTCTAAAACCGACAAATTTAGACTTTCTAGATATTTTCTGATTATTTTCATCATTTCACGACCTTCATTATCTGAACCAATGATTACTCTCATAATTATCGCCCTCCAACATTTAATAAACCGCTTTCTTATACCTCGATTATAGCACTCAATATATAAAAGTCAACATATTTTTGTTTGTTTTTGTTTATGCTATATTTTAACCGAGGGAGATTAGAAATATCGGGAAAGGAGGATATTTATGCTTAAGTCACAACGACACGAAATTATACTTAGTACACTTCAACAAAAATCCAGTGTAACTGTGTCAGAGTTAATGAAATTACTTAACGTTACTGATGCAACTGTACGAAGAGATTTAACAGAGTTGGATCGAGAAAACAAATTAATTAAAATTCATGGTGGTGCGACAAATATAAGTTCAGACCATCCCATCGAACTTTCTCATAAGCAAAAGAAAGTAATAAATGTTGATAAAAAAGAAATTATTGCGGAAAAAGCTGTGAAGCTAATTAAGGAATATGATCATATTTTTTTAGGCCCTGGAACTACTATAGAGCAGTTAACAATGAAAATAGATATTCCAAATCTTAAAGTTGTTACGAACAGCCTTTCAGTTTTTAATATTTTAAGTAGGAAAAAACTTGAAGGATTAGAATTGTTTTTAGTAGGTGGTGAATACCGCAAGCATACAGAAGCTTTTGTTGGAGAATTAGCTAATATCGCAATTTCACATTTAACATTTAATAAAATGTTTTTTAGTGCAAACGGGATTTTAGACAATAAAATTATGACAGCTACTCTTACAGAAGGTCAGACTCAAGCAACTGCTCTAGACAATTCGACGGAAAAATATTTATTGATAGATTCTACTAAATTTGGGAAAACTGATTTATATAATTTTTACAATCTTAATAACATTACTCAATTAATTTCAAACAAATAGAAGGGAGCTATTTTTATGATATTAACATTAACAATGAATCCGGCGGTAGATATTGGGTATACGGTCGAAACATTACAGATTGACACTGTTAATCGTACTCAAAAGGTTAGTAAAACACCTGGCGGAAAAGGCCTCAACGTGAGTCGTGTCTTAAAGCAACTCGGTTCTCCAGTACTCGCAACAGGTTTACTAGGTGGCCACATCGGTGATTTTATTAAAGAAAAATTGGATGAAGTTGCCTTAGAAAACAACTTCTACCCTATCCAATCGGAAACTCGTAATTGTATTGCCATCCTACATGAAGGGCTTCAAACGGAAATCTTAGAGGCCGGCCCTACCATTACACCAGAGGAACAAACTGGTTTCCTCGCCCACTTTGAAACCTTATTAAAAGGAGTCGATCTCATCACGATTTCTGGCAGCTTACCTAGTGGAATGGATGAGGCTTTATACGCAACGATTATTGAAAAAGCTGCTGCAGTAGGAGTTCCTGTGCTTTTAGACACTTCCGGAAAAACGTTAAAGATTGCGCTCGAAGCTTCTTCCAAGCCAGCCTTAATTAAGCCAAACCAAGAAGAACTCGCTGGGTTATTAGGGGTTCCTGAAGCGACAACGGCTGAAGAATTGAAGGAGCAATTGAACTCTCCGTTATTTGACGGGGTGGATTGGGTGGTTGTTTCGCTTGGATCAAAAGGTGCTCTTGCAAAACACGAAGGTGTCTTTTATCAAGTCAACATTCCCAAAGTCAACGCCGTGAATCCTGTTGGCTCTGGAGACTCAACGATTGCTGGGTTAGCGCATGCGATTGCAAAAGGCGAAAGTATTGAGTCCATTTTGAAAACTGCAGTGACTGCAGGTACGCTCAATGCCATGGAAGCTCAGACAGGCTTTATAAACATGGATAACTTCGATACTATTTTCAATGCGGTAACCGTGGAGAAAGTATAAATAATAATTGGATTTCGGAAAAGCCTTATGGCTATCATCATAGTGACGGTAACGTTGTACCGGTTCGAGCCGAAGTCTCTCACCTTAAAAGCCTCAAAGAGGGCGTACGGATTAACAATCCTACGCCCTCTTATTCGTTTTAATACGAAACACGTTACTGTCACTATTGAAGCCATAAACTTTCCAAAATCCAAAACCAATTCCTGCTTCTCAACCAGGGTTACCGAATTGAAGGGATCTTGTCATACAGCAGCTCGAGCTTCTATGGGTTGAGCGTCTGCTGTTTTAAATGGAAAAGTGTAAAGATTTGCATTCGAAATTTGCTCACTAAATCTTGAGTTTTTGAGCCAACAAATTCGGGCTTTTGACCAAAAAAAGTTATTTTGCGTTATAACGTATACGTTATATTGTGTTCTTTACATTTGCCTTTGAAATGTTATTGTATAAGCGTTTATAGAAGATTTGGAAATCTATTTAAAACATTTTTTTATTTCAAACTTTGTGAACTGCTCGTTATCGTCAGCTCATAAAGCAAAAATTTTCTTAGTAGTTTTTGACACGATGCTCCCAAAGGATGATTACGAAGAATACTGCGGATTTTATCATCACAGTAACGTGGTAGAGCATAAAAACGAATAAGAGGGCGTAGGATTGTTAATCCGTACGCCCTCTTTGAGGCTTTTAAGGCGCAAGACCAAGGCTTGCGCTGATGCAACGTTACAGTGATGATAAATAAATCCGCTGCAATTCGCAGGAATCATCCGTCGTTTTATTATTTCAACACCACTAAGAAGTATTTTTTCTTACCGCGGCGGACGATGACAAAGCGTTCTTCAAAAGATTGTTCTTTCGTCCATTCGAATTCGAGGTCGGTTACTTTTTCACCGTTGATAGAAATCGCGCCGTTTTGAATATCTTCTCGTGATTGTCTTCTTGAAGGTTCGATACCAAGATCTACTAACCATGTCGCTAGATTCTGAGGTTCTTTTGAACTTTCAAATGTTGGCATGTTTTTGAAGCCTTGTTCGATTTCGTTGGCTGTTAATTGTTGTACGTTTCCTGTGAAGAGAGCGTTTGTAATTTTCTTCGCGTCTTCCAAGGCTTTTTCGCCGTGAACGAAGCGAGTGACTTCTTCAGCAAGGCGGATTTGTGCTTCACGTTTATGTGGTTCTGTCGCCACTTTTTCTTCAAGAGCTTCGATTTCTTCACGGTCTAAGAATGTGAAGTACTTGATGTATTTAATCACATCGCGATCATCTTGGTTTAACCAGAATTGGTAGAATTCGTATGGAGTTGTCTTTTCAGGGTCGAGCCATACCGCACCACCAGCTGACTTTCCGAATTTTGTACCGTCTGATTTTAACATCAATGGAATGGTTAATCCGTACGCGCGAGACTCTGCTCCTTCTACCTTACGGATTAACTCAAGCCCTGAAGTGATGTTCCCCCATTGGTCTGCACCACCGATTTGAACTTGCACGTCTTCTGTCTTAAATAAATACAAGAAGTCCATTGATTGTAGGATTTGGTATGAGAATTCTGTAAATGAAATCCCGACTTCTAGACGGCTTGCGACAACGTCTTTCGCCAGCATTGTATTCAAGTTGAAATGCTTTCCGTAGTCACGTAAGAAGTCTAATAATGATAAATCTTTTGTCCAATCGTAGTTGTTTACAAGGCGTAATGTTGCTTGGTCTTCATCTGTTGTGAAGAATAATTTCTTCATTTGCGCTGTTAATTTTTCAACATTGTGTTGAACTTGTTCCATTGATTGAAGCACACGTTCGCTTGTACGACCACTTGGATCCCCGATTGAACCTGTTGCTCCACCAATTAAGATCACTGGTTTATGTCCTGCTAATTGGAAACGACGAAGAATCATAAATGGAATTAAGTGTCCAATGTGCATGCTGTCCCCAGTTGGGTCTACCCCACAGTAGAGCGATACAGCCTTTTCGCTTGTTAAGGCACGTAAGCCTTCTTCATCTGTCATTTGGTTGATGGCGCCGCGCCATTCTAAATCATCGATAATGTTCATCTTGTTTCTTCCCTTCTTTCTTGTAAATAAAAAATCCCTAATAGCCAAAAAGACTATTAGGGACGATTTTCACCGTGTTACCACCCTTGTTGACGATGCCAGGCATCATCCACTCGAGCATCCTTATCGCGGATGAGACGTCCTGACGGATAGCTCCCAAGTGTACTTCGCGGATGTGGGGGATTGTCTTGCACCGACCGACAATTCTCTTCTTTCTCCCGTGGACAACCACTACTGCGCTTGTTCATTGCTTCTATATGTGTATTTAGTATACGGCTTATCCTACTTGATGTCAATGACTACATTTCATCTGGAGCAGCAACGCCAAGAAGCGCTAGGCCTTGTTTTAGAAGGCTTGCTGTTGTTTGTACTAAAGCGATACGGCTGTTGAAGGCTTCATCTTCAACCAGTACTTTTGTATGTGCGTAATATTTATTGAACGCTTGTGCTAAATTGATAACGAATTTTGCAATTGCAGATGGTTCGCATTTTTCTTCAGCAAAGCGGACTACGTTTGGATAGTTTTCGATGAGTTTCAATACTTCCCACGCATCATCGTCTGTTAATGAGAAGGCCGCTTGTGTATCGACAGTATGGTTGGCTTTACGCAAAATACTCATTGCACGAGCATGTGTATATTGTACGTATGGCCCTGTTTCACCTTCGAATTGCACGACTTCTTCAAGCGCAAAGTCGAAATTGTTTGTACGGTCGTTCTTCAAATCGTGGAAAATTACCGCACCCACCCCAACAGCGTGAGCCACTGCTTCTTTGTTTTCAAGTGATGGATTTTTCGCTTCGATTTGTTTCAAAGCAAGTTCTGTCGCTTCTTTTAACACGCCTTCAAGAAGGATGATTTTTCCTTTACGTGTCGATAATTTTTTACCGTTCAATGTGATCAGTCCGAATGGAATATGGACAATCGTTTCAGCCCAAGGGAAGTTTAATTCGTTTAAGACTGCTTTTAATTGTTTGAAGTGGTTTGATTGTTCCATCCCTACCACGTAAATACATTTTGCGAAATCGTAAGTATTCTTACGGTAGTTTGCGGCTGCTAAGTCACGTGTCATGTATAATGTTGCGCCGTCTGATTTTTTAATCAACGCTGGTGGTAAATCATATTTTTCAAGGTCTACGATTGTGGCACCATTATCCACTTTTAGTAAGTTGGCGTCTTCAAGCATGTCGACCACAACGTCCATCTTGTCGTTATAGAACGCTTCACCATTATATGAATCAAAAGTCACACCGAGTAAGTCATACACGCGGTTGAATTCTTTCAATGATTCACTTCTGAACCATTCCCATAGACGAACGGCTTCAGCATCTCCATCTTCTAGTTTCTTGAACCATGCACGGCCTTTGTCATCTAGTGTTGGGTCTAGTTCTGCTTCTTCGTGGAAACGAACGTATAATTTAATGAGTTCTGCGATTGGATCAGCTTTTACAAGCTCTTCGCTACCCCATAATTTGTACGCTTCGATGAGTTTCCCGAATTGTGTTCCCCAGTCTCCTAAGTGATTGATACGAATTGGTTCATAGCCCACTTTTTTCTCAAGGTTCGCAATCGCGTTCCCAATAACCGTTGAACGTAAATGTCCCATTGACATTGGTTTCGCGATATTTGGTGAAGACATATCGATGACGACTTTATGGCCTTGTCCGTAATCCCAGTCCCCGTAATGTCCGCCAAGTTCTAAGACTTCTTTTAAGACTTCATCAGCAAAAGCGCTACGTTCTAAGAAGAAGTTCGCGTATGGTCCCATTGCCTCTACGCGTTCGATGTGCTGATCACTAACGGCTTCCACGATTTCTGTCGCGATAACTTGTGGTGCTTTACGTAATACTTTTGCAAGTGTAAATGCAGGGAAAGCGAGGTCCCCTTGGTTTGCGTATTTAGGCACTTCAATCATTGATACGATTTCATCTACGCTTAAATGCTCGCCGACTGTTTTTGCGATTTGTTCTGCAACAATTTTCTTATAATTCATCTTTGTTCTCCTTTTCTTTGTTTTTTATACTCGGATATCCATTTACACAAAAAAATCCCTATACGACGACAGTCATATAGAGACGAGAATTCCCGTGGTACCACTCTGCTTGCTCAAATTGAGCCACTTTACTCGGTAACGGCGAATCCGGATTATCCTACATTTCAAATAATCATTTCAAAAGTGCGGTTCATTTTTAATGAATGGTTGGCTTTCACCCTTCCAACTCGCTAATACATTCGGTTAAAAACTACTCTCTTTTTCATCAATTTTGCTATTTAACTGTCATCCACTGTACCATAATCAGTACGAATTTGCAATTTTACTTCTTTTTAAAATAGCGGACACCTTGCACCACTGACGAGATGGCGAATAATACCGCACAGATTGCATACAGTGGTTTTGAAACCACCGCCAAAATCACAAAGGCAATGGCACAAATGGCGTAAACAATACATAAATATAAGGACTGATCCATTGACTCACCTACTTTAATTTATCATGGTCATACGTGTGCACGAGTTCAAGCCCTGCAAAACATTGCTGACGAAGCGCTTCGTACACGACAATTGCTGCCGTATTCGATAAATTCAATGACCTCACATGTGTATCGTTCATCGGAAGACGTAAGCATTTCTCCTCGTTTTCGCGCATGAATTCTTCAGGAAGGCCTGTTGTCTCTTTCCCGAACATGAAAAATTGCTCTTCGTCATGAGCTAAATCCACCTCATCATACGTATGGTTGGCGAATTTTGTAATTAAATATAATGGACGTTCGCCTAAATAGTCGAGGAACGCTTCGAGGGATTTATGATACGTAATATCAACATCATGCCAATAATCGAGCCCCGCGCGCTTTAAATGCTTATCATCCGTTGAGAATCCAAGCGGTTCAATTAGGTGCAGTGGCGAATTCGTCGCCGCACAGGTTCTTGCAATATTTCCTGTATTGGCCGGTATTTGTGGTTCAAATAATACGATATGATTCACCGTCATTTGTTTGCCTCTTCTCTACATTTTTCTTGTAAGACTACAATTGCTTTTTCTAATTCTTCGATTAACTCGATATCTTCTTTCGTTGGATTTTCCAGAGAGTCTCTCTTTTTCACTGCGGCTTCTTTTTGCTCATTAAAATAATCAATCATTTCTTGGTTCGATTCGTTCACGATTTCTGCCACCGCCCAAGCAGCGGTCCCCTTCATCACAGGGCGCATATCTTCTTTCATAACGCGAAGTAAGAGCGGAACTGCTGATTTATCGCGGTAATTCGCTAAGGCGATAATCGCATTTCTCTGCAACGGTTTCTTTCCACGCCACGATCCCGCCATTTGTCCAAAACGTTCCTTAAACTCTTTGTTCGATATCGTCACAAGCGGCTTTAAGAGTGGATGTGTCTCTTCAACAGATGGTTCCATCTCTGGGTGCAAATGGAAATCTTTTCCCTTATTATACGGACACACTTGCTGGCAAATATCACAGCCGTAAATCACATGCCCAATTTTTTTACGAAATTCTTGCGGCATGAAGCCTTTCGTCTGCGTCTGATACGACAAGCAGCGCATAGCATTCATACGTCCGTCGCCAAGCAGAGCACCTGTTGGACAGAAATCCACACAGCGCGTACAATCGCCGCATCCGTAGTCCACCATTTCATCGGTTGGAAACTCGATATTCGTAATCAGCTCACCTAAGTAGACATATGAGCCAAATTCCTTAGTGATTAAAAGCCCGTTTTTGCCGACAAAACCAATTCCTGCACGCTCTGCTACACGAACATCGATTAATTCACCCGTGTCGACCATTGGCTTAAAGCGGGAATCATCGTCTTGAACTTCTTCTTTAATGTAATTGATTAATGCTTCCATGCGCCTTGAAAGAATAAAGTGATAATCCTCTCCCCACGAAGCCCGTGCAAAAGCCCCACGACGCTCTCCCTTCACACGTTCCGGCTTATTTTTTGGAAGTGTTGGATATGCCAGCGCAATGGAAATAATCGTTTTTGGAGTATCGAAGATTTTCTCAGGATAAATACGCTCTTCTAACACTGGATGCTCGAACCCTGTCGTATGACCGAGTTCTTTGGAGCGACGCATGCTCTCTTCTAAGTGCGTAAATGGCTCGGCAGAAGCAAAACCAATCTTATCAATGCCCAGCTCTTTGCTTTTAGCAATAATCTTCTGTTTTAAAACTGCTGTATCCATCTAAATCCTCCTCTCCATTCTTCCTAACTATTGTACTATACTTCTCTTTTTTCACAAAGTTTCCTAATTTTACAAAAAAAAAACGCTAGCCTTCGGTGAAATCACTGCGAAAGTTAACGTTAGTCGAACATCAATTGCCGTGCAAAATAAATTACAGAGCAAGAGATACAAGTATAATAGCGCTTTTCTTTTTAAAAAGCAACTATAAAGTTAAGAAATTCTAACGTTTTTGAAAAAATTTTTATCATTCTCCGAATTGTTTTAGTTTGTTACTGAAAAAGGACTTCTTTTATACACTTAAAGAGACTTCTAACCAGAGAAAAGCAACTCAAGGAGTTGCTTTTCTCATACTGTTTTCTTCTTCACTTCATTATACAATTCTTCCGTAATCGTAGCAGCTGCCATCGGATGGTCTCCCGGATTAATAACGACATCATGAAACGCTAATTGTTCATCAAGCGTCACAATTAATGCTTTACAATCTTCTCCATAGTGCTTACGAAGTCTTTTCCAGTCCGTATACACTTTGAGTGTCCGCTCTTTCGTTTTTCCTGGTTGCATTGCTAAATCAAAAGGAATATTGGGTTCAGTGTCCGTTTGCGGGTTATCTTCAAGAAATTGGTCATACCCATGAAGTCGCATTGGCGCAATAAATTTTGCTGTTTTTAAAGCTTCATAAAACTGATATAAATAGACTTGGCTAAGTGTCTTTTTATCTTTAGTATTCAGTTTACCCAATTGACGTGCCAAATATAACCACTTGATTACATTAGGATTCGTTACAGGTATTTCTATTTCATCCATCCCTTTATACCGCGGAAGATCCACTAGTTGTTCCGCAAGAATCGTTGTTTTTTCACCACAATATTGAATTCCACGTATTCCATCATAGATAAATAAGTCTCTTATGAAATTACGGATCCCTTCTTTATCAGGCCCATTCTCAATGCGTTTAAAATCAAATATCTCATCTTTCTTATAAATCTCTTTACAGTAATGCATGTATGAGCTTGGAATCAATTGAGCCATTGGCATTGTAACAGAAAGTGAGCCCTTCTCATCTTCTGATGCATGAGAAAACAAATAAGGCTCATCTGTTTCTACTGAATACACTACATAAATATCATCTACTAAAAACAGTTTTTCTCGAATCAATTTATAGAGTTCTCGTCTTTTATAATTTAATAGTACCTGTTTGGCTTCAAATCGTTTAGCCTCTTCAGCATGCACTCTATAATATAATTGCCAAATCTCCGAAATATCTGAAGCAGTTAATTTTTCACAATCCTCTTTAGTAAGTTTGCCCTCTTGTTCATTCACAAAAGCGATTCCCAGCGCAGCAATATAAGCATTATATAGTTGTTCATCCGGAGCATTTTCCGAATGCAACACCGTTCCCTTATAAATATCAAGTTTAGCCCCATCTTGGACTCTTGCCATCACCATTGTGTTTGAAGCTTCTTGAACCTCGCCTTCAGGAACCTCGAGTGATAATACACTTGTTTTCACAGGAGTTTCCGTTACACAACTCATCTTTGTAACAACAATTTCGTCCCCAACTTTGATAGTTCCTTTAACAAAGCCCACTACCATTAAGTCTGAAGGATTATCTTCTCCCTTAAAAAAATTAACAACACCAAGAGTAAAACTCGGATCCTGTTTCTTCTTTCCAAATAAAAAATCGAATAATCCCATTCATATTCCTCCGTTTTCCAATAGCTGATACTTGATACTTAAATTATATCATAGCTTATTTCGAGAATATATAAACCACTAAACCAGAGAAAAGCAACTCAAGGAGTTGCTTTTCTTATAACTATTTAATCTACTGCATTAAAGAATTCTTCTGTCATCAATTCAGCTATCGGATATTCTCCAGGATTAATAACAACATCATAATCTTTTATCAATTCATCAAGCGTTACAACTAACCCTTTATACTCTTCACCAAAGTGTTTACGGAGTCTCTTCCAGTCCGTATACACTTGAACTGCCTTCTCTTTTGTTTTCCCTTGTTGTATCGCTAAATTAAAAGGAATATTAGGTTCTGTGTCCGTTTGCGGGTTATCTTCAAGAAGTTGGTCATACCCATGAAGTCGTATTGGCGCAATAAATTTTGCGGTCTTTGTAAATCTGGCAAAGATATAAAAATATGCGTTACCGATCTGTTTTTGTTCTTTATCTTCTATTCCGTTCGATTGACTTGATAGATGCAAAAACTTCATTAATTCTGGATTCGTTACAGGGATTTCTGCTTCATCTACCCCTTCATAATTTGGAAGGTCCATTAATTCTTTTGCAAAAATAAACGTATCTTCTGTGAAATATTGAATCGCTTCTACTCCATCATATATAAATAAATCTCTTAGAAAATTACGAATCCCATCTTTTTCAGGTCCGTTTTCAATCCGTTTAAATTCAGCTCTCTTATCATTCCTATAAAGATCTTTACGGTAATGCATGTATGAGCTTGGAACCAGATAAACCCGTGAATGTGAAACAGTTATCCCCTTATTTCCATCTAATAATGCAGTAGCAAACAAATGAGGTTCGTTCGTTATTGGTGAGTATATTACATAAATGTCATCTAATAAAAATAGTTTTTCTCGAATCAAATTAAAGAAATCTCGTCTTCTCTGATCCACCTTCAGTTCTATTTCTTTTACCCTTTCAAATTCTTCAAGATGGGCCTTCCAATATAAACTCCAAATCTCCGAAATATCTGAAGCGGCTAATTTTTCACGATCCTCCTCAGTGAGTATTCCATCTTGTTGCTTTACAAAAGCGATATCCATTGTAAAACGATAAGCATGGTAAACCTGAGTATCTGTCACGTTTTCCGAATGCAACATGGTACCTTTATAAATCCCAAGTTTATTCCCATCTTTGACTTTTACCTTCACCACTATTTCTGAGGTTTCTTGAACCTCCTCTTCATAAACATAAATGGATGAAATGACGGTTTTTACAGGCGTTTTGGATAAACAACTTATCTTTGTAACAACAAGTTCGTCCCCTACTTTGAGGGTTCCTTGAACAAAGCCCTCAATAATTAAGTCTGTAGCGTTGTCATCAACACCAATTACATTAATTACTCCAAGAATACAGCTTGATTCTGCTTCTGATTCTGCTTCTTTCTTCTTTCCAAATAAAAAATCGAATAATCCCATTTCTCTTCTCCTACTCCTAATCATTCACTATCTTCGTTTTTATTACCCTCTTCGAAATACAGTGTTCCGTTAATAAGGACGGGATGCGGAATTAATGGACCTCCCAACGGTTGGAGGAGACCTCTCCACCCATCCCCGTACTCTTCATTGAATCTCTTCCAATCTGTAAAAATTGGAACAGCCTTCTTATTGTCTTTTAGCTCTTTCATTGCCAATTCATACTTCACATCTTCTGCAAAAGAAGTTTCCCCATTTTCGTTGGGTTTTGGTAATTCTCCTTCTACTTTGATAGGTACAATAAAACGTGCTGTTTTTAAGGCTTCCGTCAAACGGTTTAAATACAAATTCGATAAGAAATCTCGGTCTCTCTTCCCTAATGTAGTAGTATCGCTAATTTGGCCTATCATTAGTAAACAACGAACCACCTCAGGATTCATTATCGGTTTATCAACCTCTCTCATTCCTTCAACATCCGGGGATTTTATTAGTGCTTTTGCATTAATTGACGTTTCATCTGAAACAAACTGAATTACTTCAGCTCCATTTAAGAAAATTACTTCGTTTAAGAAATTCAGGATTCCATCTTTATCAGGACCGTTTTCAATGCGACGGAGTACAAACTCATCAGGATATGTAAATTTCTCTTTATATGCTGCAGGAATTAAACGTACCATTAGTTCAGATGGCTCGAGACTACCATCTTGATTTCTTGTCGCACTCATAAATAGACATGGTTCGCCAGTCTTTACAGAATAAACTACATATATTTCATCCAGTGTTAATAATTTAACGCGCACCTGCTCCATTAAAACAATGATTTTTTCAAGATAGTATGCATGTGTTCCTTGTGTATGCTGTGCAGCATTAGCATCACAAAAACGGATAGATTGGCTCCATATTTCGATTAAGTCCGCAATCGAAAAGCGTCTACGATCCTCATCCGTTAATTCCCCATCTTGCCAAAATAAAAATGCATTAATAATAGCTTGAAGATAAGCAGTTCTTAATTTAGCTTCGCTTACCCCTTCGGAATGCAAGACCGTGCCTTTATACACGTTGTGTTTTTTACCATCTTTAATCGTTACCACAACATTGTCGCCGGATGCCTTCTTCACTTGACCTTTATTCGCGTCTTCAAGTGCGGATATGACAGCTTTTGCAGGTTTATCATTATCACTTCCTAAATTTGTAATAATAACTTCATCTCCAATGTGAATCGTTCCTCTTACGAGTCCTATAACGACTAAGTCTTCTGAGTCGTTTGGATTAGGGAGTATCTCTTCTACCCCAAAAACAACAGTTGTATTTTCTTCCTTCTTTCCAAATAAAAAATCGAAGAATCCCATTCATATTCCTCCCGTTTGCTAATAGCTGATACTTCAATTATAACATAGCTTTTTTCACGAATATTAAGTGTGAAGAAAGGTATCCACGCTATATAGCCTTGGTTTCTCTCTTATTGCTTCTGTAAATTCTCTCAGAAAATCGTCCAATACACGATCTAATTTCAGATAATAGATGGCTTCTCTAGCATGATGATAACGGTTATGAGCAGCATCTGCATAATAGTGTTGGTAATAGACCTTCTGTCCATTTACTTGTTTCACTTGTGTTACGGAACCACGATTAATTTCACGAATAATAGTAGAGTGATTTCTCCCCAGACGACGAGCAATCTCTGCAGGTTTGAGTCCTACGCTTAAATAAGCTTCAATTTCTTTCAGATAAGTGCTTGTAGGATTGATTTGTAGTAGGAAAATTAGCAGACATATTCATCTTCCTTTATACTGTTTTTCGCAACTCTAGTATATCAGATGAACATGTCTTTTGTGTTGCACTTCATTTTACAACAGGGCATGGGGTCTGTTTTCAGAAAAGGTAATTTTCTAGAAAATAGTTGTTGAATAAATAGGACAGGTTCTATTCATTAACCTACCAACCAACAAAAAATTCTCTCTTTAGTTTGTAAGTTGACATCTTGTATACCGAAAAAGAATCAAACGATTTACTGAAAAAGAAACAATACTGATCGATTCAACTTGCTTGACAAAAGATTTACTTCATGGTTTTATATACCCCATAAGGGTATATTTGGAGGTGCCTATGTTTTACTT
>CAJPNA010000004.1 GCA_905371865.1 uncultured Carnobacterium sp. | reverse complement strand
GTTAATTTTGATTTTTCTTTTTATTCATTTTAAGCTCTTACAATCGGAATCCACAATTCCATTTTATAATCAGAACTCGCCATATCTCCTTCATAATAATATTCAAAGTCCGGAGCTCCTGAATGCATATAACCGTGCTCTGGCATAAAGACCTCCATTGCGTATTTCCATCCTTGATGAATACACTCTGGAACCGGACCTGTTAGTTCAATAATCGCATACTCTGCTTCTGGAACCTCAATAATGTCGAGACCAAGCTCCTCTGCTTTTTTTGAATCTGTAATCACATATCCCGCTAAATAATTAATCTCGCTTGGATCTTGAACATCATGACACATCCCTACACTCTCTCCAGTTCCAATCTTAGCTAATTGTTCATGAGAGTATCTTGAATAGAACTCTCCCCATACACTTGGGCAAAGCGACGAATTGATGTTTTGTTTATTCAGACCTGCCACCGTAAAGGCTTTTTTGTTTTCTATTTTGATATTCATACTTCTTCCTCCTTTGACACTCAATGCCAATTGCAATCGTGAAACAATTTTGAACGGTTTCCCATGTCGTACTTCTGAAGGAGAAAATCCATGAAAATTTTTGAATGCCGCTCCAAATGAGTCTGAAGTTTCATAACCAAATCTAAATGCAATATCTATAATTTTTTCATTAGAATCTCGTAACACAATCGCAGCTTCTGTTAATCTCCTACTTCTAAGATAATCAGAGAGCGTGGTCTGCGTTAGGATTGAAAATAGCCGGCTAAACATTGGATAAGAGTATCCCGATAAGGTTAAAATTCTCTTTTCATCAATATCTTCTTCTAGAACGGTCTCAAGATAATCAATGGTTCGATTAAAAGAATGCATCATATTCATCTTCATTCCTCCTTCAACATTATTCTAAACCTTTCTTTTTAAACATACCCTATATTTTTTGTACAAACTATCACTGGATTTGTTACTTCTATTATTTTCAATCATATTATACTAAATCATTGAGCAGGAAAATAGTAGACCGTCTGTATAAACCAAAAGGGATTCGACATGCGAATCCCTTTTGGTTTTGATGAAGTTAAGCTGGGTGCGACCACTCACCCGTGTATGCGGTGTAGCTGAGTTTGGGCTCGTAGCTTTCGCGTTCCTTTCCGACAATTATCCGCACGTCCTTATCGGACGCTTGCGTTAATTTCGGTAAAGGGTCGAAAGCTGACCACTCGCCCTCACATCCTGTTTTTAGTTGAGTTCGTCTTCGCAGAAATCGCGTCCACTTCCCAAAACATACGCACATCGTTTTTACGATGCTTGCGTTGGTTTGGTCCATTGGTCGATTTCTAACCGCTAAGACTCACATCCTGTTTAGTCGAGCTCGCAATCGCAGAAATGGCGTGCGTTTCCCGAAACATCCGCAGAACGTTTCACGTTCCTTCCGGTGTTCCGGTCCAACGTTCCATTTCTGAACGCGATTGCTCACATCCTGTTTTTAATGCGCAACCATTTCTTGTGCGATTTCTAATCCGCTTAGTTTTGTTGGGTAGTATGTTGGCCAGTTATCCATTTCTTCTAATAGTTTTTCTTGGCTTTCATTTCCCATGAAGATGTGGAAGTGCTCAGCTTTTACTGGAGCGATGTTATGGTCACTAAACTGAACGTATTTTGGTGCGCCTTCTACTGGTGTTACTGCTTCAAATAAGAAACGAACTCCGCGATTTCCTTTTTTATAAGTAAGAATCTTATAGCCTACATATTTATATTCAGCTTTGACCGTTGTTCCATCTTCTTTTTTGAATTCCATTGTTTTATCAGTGATATTGATATTCGTGATATCTGATTTATATCCCTTAGTATAGTAGTCTTTGAATTCTTCTTTCGTCATTGTCTTTTTCAATTTTGCTTTATAATCAAAGACTTGATCTAAAGTTCCATCGACTAAATAAGGATAAACAGATTGCCATTCTCCCGCATAATCCGATAATGTACGATCTTTCACGGCACTATCTTCAAAGTATCCGTTATGAACCGTCTTGTTATCTGTCGTTTTTTCAGGTTGGATGTCTTTTCCTGGTTGATCTGTTGTTTTCTTCAATGCTGCAAGATTTTCGCGCATTACTGAAATATAGTCTTCGCCTTTATCCATTTGCTCTTTTGTAAGAGACTCAATTGGATTTAAGACCGCAAGCTCGACACCTGTTTCATCGGCTAAAGTTTTCGCAATTTTCTCAGATGCATTCTCTTCGAAGTAAATTACTTTAATGTCATTTTCTTTTACATATTTTGTTAATTCTGCAAGGCGTGAAGCACTTGGTTCAGCCTCAGGTGAAATTCCTGTAATTCCGACTTGGTTTAGATTGTAATCTAACGCTAAATAACGGAACGCCGTATGTTGTGTCACAAAATTCTTTTGTTTCGCATCTTTAAATGCATTTGTGTAGTCATTATGCAATGTTGTTAATTTTTCAATATACGCATTGGCATTCTTTTCAAATACTTCTTTACGATCTGGGAAAGCTTCGACTAATTGTTTTGTAATAGATTGAACCATTTTAATCGCGCGTTCTGGAGATAACCACACATGCGGATCATATTCATGACTATGGCCTTCTTCCGAATGGTCATGATCATGTTCTTCTTCCTCTCCACCTGGTAGTAATACCATATCTTTTGTTGCACTAATTGGTTTTACTTTACTATCAGAGAGTGTCTTTAATACGGTAGGAATCCATGTTTCCATATATTCACTATCATAAACTAGCGCATCCGCTTCACTCATTTTCGCAATTTCTTTTGCAGAAGGCTCGTAATCATGAGGCTCCACTCCTGCTCCAATTACTAGAGATACGTCTGCTTCATCCCCAACGATATTTTTTGTAAAGTCATAGATTGGATAAAACGTTGTTGAAATTTTTAGTTTTCCTTGTTTGGTCTGAGTACTTGAAGTGTTTGAATTGTTCGTAGCGCATCCTGCTACAACAAGTAAAAACAACATCAAAAATCCAATAAAGGTCGTTTTTTTCATGATAGTTTCTGTCTCCTTTTCTTAAATCGTAATTCTTACGTTTTGTATTGTAGCACCTTCTAATTCTCTTTGCAAGAATTTTTTCTGAAAACATAATGGAAACATCTTCGGTTGGGATGGAGTCTTTTTCAGTAAAAAAGCCTTATCCGCATCATCGCAGATAAGACTTCTCTTCTATTAGATTAATACTTTCGATAAGAACGATTGTGTCCGTTCCATTTGTGGATGTTCTAGGACCTCTTTTGGATGGCCTTCTTCTACAATCACACCACCGTCCATGAAGATTAGACGCGTTCCAACTTCACGGGCAAATCCCATTTCGTGTGTCACGACAACCATGGTCATACCTCCTGCCGCGAGTTCCTTCATCACGTTGAGTACTTCACCGACCATTTCAGGATCCAAAGCTGACGTTGGTTCATCGAACAAGAGCACATCTGGTTCCATCGCAAGGGAGCGCGCAATCGCGATTCTTTGTTTTTGTCCCCCAGATAAGGAGTTTGGATACACATCCGCTTTATCGGCTAGGCCCATTTTCTCCAGAAGCTCGTGCGCTTTTTGTTCTGCGAGCACCTTGTCGACTTTCTTCAATTGGATGGGTCCAATCGTGATATTTTCTAATACGGTTAAATGCGGGAATAAATTGAAATGCTGGAAGACCATTCCTAGGTGTTGACGCACGCTATCGAGGTCCACCCCTTTTTCATTAATGCATTGATCTTTGAAGAACACCTTCCCGCTAGTGGGCTCTTCTAATAAGTTTAGGCAACGTAAGAAAGTTGATTTTCCTGATCCAGAAGGACCGATAATCACGAGCACTTCTCCTTGTTCAACATGAGTTGTAATCCCATTTAAGACTTGCTTGTCACCATATTGTTTTTTAATCGATTCTGTTCTAATCACTGGCTTGTAACTTCCTTTCTAATTTGTCCATAAAGAATGCTATCGTCGTTGTCATGACGAAGTATAAGAACGCCGTCATTAATAATGGGATGAACACCGTAAAGGTTGCCCCACGAACCGTATCCGAACTGTACATCAAATCGTGAATACCGATTAGAGATACGATGGAGGTTTCTTTAATTAAGGTTGCAAATTCATTCCCGATGGCTGGCAAAATATTTTTCATCGCTTGTGGCAAGATAATTTGGCGCATCGCCATTCCTTTCGGCATCCCCATTGAACGAGCGGCTTCCATTTGCCCTTTATCCACTGATTGAATCCCACTACGAATAATCTCCGCGATATAAGCTGTCGTATTTACAGATACCGCGATGACTCCTGATAAGAAATCATTTAAATCAAGCACGGTCGCTAGTCCAAAATAGACTAAGTACAATTGAATCAATAGAGGAGTTCCACGAATAATATCAATGTACACTTTCGCTGCATTCGATAAAATCTTATGAGAACTCAAACGAGCAAGAGCCATTAGAGTCCCACAGCCAACCCCGACTACGACTGAGAAAAACGATAGCAAAATCGTTGTTATAGCCCCTTCTATAAACAGGGGCCAATATTTGATGATTAATTCCATGTTTATTCCTTCTTTCTATTCAGACATTAAATTCGTATTGCGAATAATCGATTCTTTCAGTTTCCCTGAGGCTTCCAATGCATCGAGTACCTCTTGAACTTTTTTAAGGAAGACTTCATTCCCTTTTTGTGCGACTGCCGCAGTTCCCGCATCTTCACTTGGAATCTCAACAGAAGCCACTGTCAAATCATTATTCGCTTTCACAAACTCATCTGCTGCAATATTATCCATAATCACCGCATCGAGTTTCCCTTGTTGCAACGCTAAAATTAAGGTTGGATTTTTGGGTTGTGACGTGAGTGTTGCACCTGTCAATGTGTCTTTTACAATTCCTTCTTGAGAGGTTCCTTTTTGCGCTCCGACATTTGCCCCATTGAAGCTATCTAGCGACGTGAACTTACCGGCATCCGTCTTCTTCACGACCGCTACCATATGTGAATCATAGTAAATATTAGAGAACGCTACTTCCTTACTTCGCTCCTCAGTAGGAGTAATTCCAGCGAGAACTAAATCTACTTTCCCAGCTTTCATCGCTGCAATTAAGAAATTAAATTCCATTTCTCTAATTTCTACTTCTACTCCTAAAGCTTCCCCGAGAGCGTTAGCAATATCGATATCAATTCCCACTACGGAATCTTTACCATCTTTCACATAATGCCATTCAAAAGGGGGATAATCCGCGGTCGTCCCAATCACAATTTTCTTCTTTGTATAAATTCTATCTAACACTACCGACCCTGTACTATTTTCTGTTGTTGGTTGTTGGGTACATGCTGCCAGTAAGCCTATTAATAACATAATCATTGCGATAATCTTCTTCATTTGAAACCTCCTTATAAAATAAAAACGCCCCTTATGCTAAACGCATAAGAGACGATGTCTGTCGTGGTACCACTCTAAATTTGACGGGGAATTACTTCCCGATCCTTTTGCTTGATAACGCATGTCCTGCGAAGATGGATACTAATTTCTCCATCTTTTCTACAAAGTGCGCTTCCAGAATTTCTAATCCGATGAGCTTCCACTCTACCTCATCTCGCTTTCGACTCCAAAATTCTGTACTCTCTTTGTCAATGAATTTAAGTTTTTAAGTTGTTTTGTATTTTAGACCTATTTTTTGGAATTGTCAACCAAAAAATGAGAGAATCATTAAAATGTTGTTTTAATTTCTTTCATGCTTACACTCTGTTCAATCTTTTCTTGCAATTTCCACACAATCACCCAACCAATGACAAGCACATAGTTTTCAATTGCCCCAACGAGATTGACGAAGGTAGCTCCCTCCAAATAAGCAAGAAGATGATTCGTCCCAATCCCTAATCCGCCTACTATTAGTACTCCTAAAACGACTCTTAAATAAAACCAATCATACTTAACATTAACGGCCAATAAAATCATCAAAACCGCCAAATTCCAAAATCCGATTTCTCGTTGCCAACCAACTGCAACCCCGTATCCCGAGTGAGCTCCCATCACCTCTGGAAAGAAAAATTGATAAATCATCGCGCCTCCCATCGCCACCATTAATATTATAAACAGTACTCTTAAAAATTTGTTCATCTTCCTCACCTCGTCATTCTTTGCTTGATTTTTATCTGATTTTCAAAATAAAAGAGCCCCCAGATTCTATCCAACGAATCGAATAGAAATCTAAGAAGCTCTTCTTGATTATTTGCTTAAACCTTCAATGATTTTATCTAGGTTCCATTTCATCATGCTGTAGTAGCTGTCTCCATCTTTTCCTTCTTCGGCAATTGAGTCCGTAAAGATTGTAGAGTGAATTGGTTTACCTGTTTCTTGAGATACAGTCTTCATTGGACGGTCATCTACACTACTTTCAACGAATAATGATGGAACTTTTGATTCACGTAATTGACGAACCAATTTTGTGATTTGTTCTGGAGTTCCTTCTTCTTCTGTGTTGATTTCCCAAATGTAAGCTGATGGAATATCGTACGCTTTAGAGAAGTACTTGAAGCAGCCTTCACTAGTTACGATTAAACGTTTTTCTTCAGGAATTTTTGCAATACGTGCTTTTGCATCTTTATCCAAAGCTTCTAGTTTTTCAACATAAGCTTTTAAATTCTTTTCATAAGCTTCTTTGTTCTTTGGATCTTTTGCAATCAATTGTTTTGCAATATTTTTAGCATAGATAATTCCGTTTTCGATGTTTAACCATGCATGTGGGTCTTCTTTCCCTGCTTCGTTTTGTCCTTCTAAGTAAATCACTTGAACGCCATCACTTACCGCAAAGTAATCTTTATTTGCTTCTTTTTTAGCGTTTTTCACCATTTTAGTGAACCAAGCATTCCCACCATTTTCTAAGTTGATACCATTGTAGAAAATCAAGTCTGCTTTTTGAACTTTTTGAACATCCTCTGGTAATGGTTCATATTCGTGAGGGTCTTGCCCTACTGGAACAATACTATGTAAATCCACTAAATCTCCGGCGATATTTTTTGTCATATCATAAATAATAGAGTTCGTTGTTACTACTTGTAATTTTTTGCTTTCTGCTGTCGCAGATGTCGTTTGAGAACTATTCTCTTTACCAGTAGCGCATCCTGCAATCCCTAAGACAACAAGAGCAGCTACTAAAAGTTTCTTCATGCTATTCATGAGATTTCCTTCTTTCTCTTTGTTTTGGTGAAATAATAAAGCTTACGACAAAAAGTGCTGCAGAAGTTAACACGATCGTAGATCCAATCGCAATATTAAATGTATACCCAATAAACAATCCTAAAACAGAAGATAAAGAGCCGAATATAGCTGCTAAAATTAACATCGTTTTAAGACGATTGGAGTACAAGTAAGCTGTCGCTGCAGGAGTAATGAGCAGAGCCACTATCATAACGGTTCCTACACTTTGCATCGCGGTAATCGATACAAGCGCCAAGAGGAACATGAGTAAGTAGTGGTAAAACTGTACATTCATCCCTGTAGATTGAGCAAAGACTGGATCAAAGCTCGTTAATTGTAATTCTTTAAAATACGCTAAAATAACGACGACTACAATCACGCTCACCACCAATGTAATGAGTAAATCAATATCTTGTACGGCTAAAATATTCCCGAATAAAATATGGAATAAGTCCGTTGAACTCTTCGCCACACTAATCAAAATAACTCCCAATGCCAAAAACGAACTAAAGGTAATCCCGATAGCAGTATCGCCTTTGATAGTACTATTTTGATTCACAAATGCAATAAGGAACGATGCTAATAACCCGAACACGAGGGCTCCAATAAAGAAGTTAATGCCTAAAATAAACGACAACGCTACACCCGGTAATACCGCGTGAGAGATAGCGTCCCCCATTAATGACATCCCTCTTAGAATGATGAAGCATCCTAAAATTCCGGCAACCGCACCAATCACGACTGCTGAAACAAGCGCATTTTGTAGGAAATGGAATTCCATTAACCCTTCAATGAAATTATGCATGTTGCTCACCTCCTTGTGGAATATAGACACTTCCGCCGTATACATCATCTAAGTATTTCGTGACGAATACGTCTTCTGTTTTCCCAGAGGCTACAATCGCGTGTTTGACAAGAATCACCTGGTCAAAGTACTCTTTCACCTTCGATAAGTCATGGTTGACCATTAAAATAGTCTTCCCTTCCTCTTTCCATTTACAGATAATTGTCATAATGACTTTCTCACTAAGCATATCAATCCCTACAAATGGTTCATCAAGGAAAATATATTGTGCTTCTTGAACCATACAACGTGCTAATAGTACACGTTGGAATTGACCGCCAGAAAGAGCCCCGATTTGGCGAGATGCTAAATCAGTTAATCCAACTTCTTCAATGGCTGCATCGACTTTTTCCCAATCTTCTTTCGTCAATCGTTGCAATGGTTTCTTTTTAACAGTTCTTCCTAAAGCAACGCACTCACGAATGGTGATTGGAAATGTAAAGTCAATGTGGCTTTTTTGTTCGACATAGGCGATTTTCTGTAATACTTTTTTTGTGGGTTCTCCATCAATCAGAATTTCTCCTGATGATTGAATCAGTCCTAATATTGCTTTTAATAATGTTGATTTACCTGCACCATTGGGCCCAATAATCCCAGTAATGGTTGGTCCTTCAATGGTTGCATTACAATTTTTTAAAACATGTGGTTGCATCGCGTATGATACCCCAACCTTTTTAATCGTAATCAATGAATTCATCCTCTCTATTTATGTAGATTCTACATTTATTAGGTTACCCTAAAAAAATAATTTCGTCAAGTATTTTTTTAGGTTTGCCAAATTTTTTTCAGAAAATTTTTGAAAACAAGCCTTTACCCGCTTAAATCAGCTGATTATCTCTCTTTTAAAAGCGCAAAAAGGCGCCTTCCGTTGCCCGGAAGACGCCCTTTCAAACTCTTTATTTTGTTAATAATGCTGCAGCTGCTTCATCACAAATGACGGTCACTTTCGGATGGTTTTGCAAGATACTTGCTGGAACCTCTTCTGTAATTGGGCCTTCTACTAAGCCTTTAATCGCATGAATCTTACTTGGGCCGAATGCAATTAGCACAATTTCTTTTGCATCCATAATCGATTGTAAGCCCATTGAGTAAGCATAGCGTGGCACATCTTCTTCTTTTTCAAAGAAGCGTTTGTTTGCCTCAATCGTTGACTCTGTTAAATGAACTTTATGCGTGCGTTGAGTGAATGGTGTACCTGGCTCATTGAATCCGATATGTGCGTTACTTCCAATTCCCAATAATTGTAAGTCCACTGGATTTTCTTGAAGAATGCGTTCATAGCGTTCTACTTCCGCATCGACATCTTTGGCTAATCCATCTGGTAAATAGCTATGTTTGAATGGTTTTGCATCGAATAATTGCTCTTTCATAAAATAATGATAGCTATGTTCATCTGTTGGCGCTAATCCCACATATTCATCTAAGTTTACTGACACTCGATCTGAAAAATCTAAATCACTATTTCTTAATAATTCATATAACCCAATTGGACTTGATCCAGTTGCCAACCCAAATACTTGCGCTCCTTCGCCGTGTGCACGTTTAAACACCTCAAAAGCGGCTAATGCGCCTTCTTCTTGAGTTTTTACAACAATAACTTCCATAAATAATACCTCCCTGAATTCCCTTTCATAAAAGGGTTCTAAAAACATGAACATCTGCTCGACTCTATTCTAACAAAAATTCAGAGGTCTTTAAATAGCTAAATTCATTTTAGTTTATAAAATCTTCCCTATCTTACCGTAGAAATTCCTCTTTACGATAAATAGAGGAGAGTTTCCTCTCCTCACTTTTTTGGAACATCCTATAACCGGTTCCCTCTCTCAAGCTCATGACGAACCGCTAATCGAACGACCCAGTAACAAGCATAGATAAAGACTACTGCTAATACGATTCCTCCAAAAACCACTGGTAATCCTACATCCATATAGAGCACCTCCAATGAGACTCAAACCTTTTAAAACCGACATCTTTACATGTTTAACATATCACTTTTTAACATAAAGTCAATAGGTGCTCGTCTGATATTGAAAGAAAAACTACATCAACTAAATGTCAGTTGGTGTAGACCTCATTTCTTTTTTATTTCCAAAAATCATCGTAGATTGTAATTGGTAAGTGACGTTTATGTTCTGTCTTTTTATACCAGTTTTCAATCGTCTCTGCTGCTTTTTCGTTGATGTCTTTTCCTTCGAGATAATCATCAATCTCTTCGTAAGTTACCCCTAGTGCTACTTCGTCTGGAAGCGATGGACGGTCTTCTTCAAGGTCTGCTGTTGGAACTTTCAAGTATAGGTGTTCTGGAGCACCTAGTACTTGTAACATCGCTCGGCCTTGACGTTTATTAAGACGCCATAATGGAGTGATATCCGCAGCACCGTCTCCAAATTTCGTATAGAAACCTGTTACCGATTCTGCTGCATGGTCTGTCCCGATAACGGCACAACCCGTTTGACCTGCAATCGCATATTGAGCAATCATGCGTTCACGTGCCTTGATATTTCCCTTATTGAAGTCTGAAATTTCCATCCCAAGTTCTTCAATACTGCGTTCAGACGCATCTACCGCATCCTTCACGTTCACGCGAAGTACGTCTGCTGCCTTCATAAAGTCAATCGCATCCATGGCATCTTGTTCATCTGCTTGCACCCCATAAGGAAGGCGCACGGCATAGAAACTATACACTTTTCGGTCTTGTTCTTCGTTTAATTCATCAATTGCCATTTGCGCGAGTTTCCCACCGAGAGTTGAATCTTGCCCTCCACTAATCCCAAGGACATATCCATTTAAGAATGGGTGCTTTGCAAGATACGCTTTTAAGAAATCGACAGTTTTACGAATCTCTTCTTTTGGATCGATGGTTGGTTGGACACGAAGCGTTTCGATAATTTTTCGTTGTAATGGTCTCATAACGTTCCCCTTACTTTGCGTTTTCTTTGGCCAACTGTTCTGATTTAAGACGCACTTCTTCTCTGATTTCCGCAATACTTGCTAATTTTTGGTCGTATGTCTTTTGAGAGAGATCGACTGGATATTGCTCTGGGTTCAAGATACGTTTGTATTCGTCCCATAGCGCTTCGATTTGCTCGTCTTTGTACGCTTTAATTTCTTGAAGTGTTGGTAATTCATACACGCATTTTCCGTTTTCGAAAATCGGTTGTAAAATTGGACGCGCTGTAAAGTCTGTCACTGTTTTATTGATATAAGTGTAGACTGGATGGAACATAAAGAGTTCGTCTAATTGATCTGGACGTTCATCCCATAATGCAATGTAGTCCCCTTCAGACTTGCCATCTGAGTTACGTGTAATACGCCATACTTGTTTCTTACCAGGTGTTGATACTTTTTCCGCATTGTTTGAAATCTTCATTGTATCCACCATTACGCCGTTTTCGTCTTCGATACTTACAAGCTTGTACACACAGCCAAGTGCTGGTTGGTCATACGCTGTAATTAAACGAGTCCCAATTCCCCAAACATCGATTTTAGCCCCTTGCATCTTTAAGTTAAGGATTGTTTTTTCATCTAAGTCACTTGACGCGTAAATTTTCGCTTTTGTAAATCCAGCTTCGTCTAATTGTTGACGAACTTTTTTCGACATATACGCCATGTCACCACTGTCGATACGAACGCCTAAGAAATTAATCTTGTCGCCGAATTCTTTGGCTACACGAATGGCATTTGGAACACCAGATTTCAAGATATCATACGTATCGACTAAGAATACGCAGTCACGGTGACTCGTGGCATACGCTTTGAACGCTTCATAGTCATCACGGTACGCTTGTACTAATGAGTGGGCATGTGTCCCAGAAACTGGAATGCCAAACATCTTGCCGGCACGAACGTTACTTGTCGCATCGCATCCACCGATGTATGCTGCACGTGTTCCCCAAATGGCCGCATCTAATTCTTGTGCACGACGAGTTCCGAATTCTAATACTGGATCGTCTCCTGAGACCATACGTACACGGCTCGCTTTTGTTGCGATCAGCGTTTGGAAGTTCACGATATTTAATAAAGCTGTTTCGATTAATTGACATTCTGCAAGCGTTCCTTCAACTTGCACCAGTGGTTCATTCGCGAAAACAAGTTCTCCTTCTACTGCAGAGCGGATGCTTCCTTTGAATTCGAAGTTTTCTAGGTATGTTAAGAATTCTTCTGGATAGTGCCCAAGTCCACGTAAGTATTCAATATCTGTTTTTGAAAAACGTAATTGTTCAATAAAGTGGACAATGCGTTCTAGTCCAGCGAAAATCGCATATCCATTTTCAAATGGTAACTTTCTGAAATACGCTTCGAAAATCGCTTTTTTCTCAGAAACGCCTGTTTCCCAATACGTTTTCATCATATTAATTTGATATAGGTCTGTATGTAGTGTTAAACTATCATCTTTATAAACTGAGTTCATCAATCGATACCCCTTTTTTATTGTAGTTACCTCTTTATTTTACACCAGTTCCGGACGATTGTACACGGATGGAGACTGGAAGCAAAAAAGCAAGTCCTTCGTCAGACTTGCTTTTTGCTCTATTTGTTTTTTACAGGTCTAAGAATCCTTCGTGCGGAGTCATATGGAAGTATTCCGCAATTTCTTGTAATTGCACATCTGTGATTTCTTGTAGGATTTTTCCACCTTGTGCACCCACTTGAGAGTAAATCATCGCTGCTTTTTCGATGACTTCAATTAAACCATATGTTTCATCAAGCGTATCGCCTGCCGCAAATAATCCGTGATGTGGCCAAATCACGGCTCTGAACTCTGCCATTTTCGTAGCTGTTGCTTCCCCGATTGCGTTTGTTCCTGGTGTCATATAAGGAATCACGCCAATTCCTTCTGGGAAGACCACAATTGATTCAGCTTGCATTTTCCAAAGAAGTCTTGATAAATGACGTTCGTCTAATGGTTGTGTGAAGCTTAATGCGATAAGGTTTGTTGGGTGGCAATGGAAGACCACTTTATGATTTGGATTCACTTTAAGTCGTTCGATATGGCTCATTAAGTGACTTGCAAATTCTGAGGTTGGCTTTCCGCCATCTTCGAATCCCCATAGTAATTCTGCTTTTTGGCCGTCCACAGAAATACGAACTAACCCTAAATCAAGATGGGGTTGATTAGTGACGTTTCTGAAGTAACGGCCTGTCCCTGTTACTAAGTAATAGTAGCCCGCAAGTGTGGATGCATCGAACCCTAAGTCGAGGACACGTTTCACTTCTTTCACATCTTCATACCCTTCTACTTCGCTATCTTCGAGGCGTACGGAGACATTTCCACCATTGCGCTCATCCCAATAACGTAAGTACGATTCTTTTGTCAGTTCACATAATTTTTTTACAGCTGGCGATTCAATAAATGTTGTCATTTTCAATTCTCCTTATTTTCTTTTTGATAAAACCTGTTCTTTGGTTAGTTTGACTTCATTATACCATGCAAGTCCGACCGGAACACCATTTAGTTTCAAACTTTTTAGATAAAACAATAACCGGTAACACCCCTTGAGTATTACCGGTCTTACTATATTTAGCTTTATTCGAATTTTCCTTTATTCGCTTCGTTAGCTGTTGTTAAGTCAATTTGAAGAAGGTTCGCTAAGTTTACGTCATCAATCGTTGCTTTCCCTTTATCATCGATCTTAATTGCTAAATAGTGCGTATTTCTTGGAAGATAATCCATCCCTTCTAAGTCGACCCCTAAATTCGATTTAAATCCTAGGGCTGCTAATCGATAAATCAACTTAAGCAAGAGGGCTTTAGAAAAATCAGATTGCGCTACCTTTTGAGATTCCTGAATCAACCCTTTAAAGAAAGCTTGATTGTCTCTTTGATAGCTTGCTTGTACCTCATATTGATAGAGATCTACTTTTGGAGCTTGGAATTTCAAATACACGGTATCCCCATCTACTTTGTAATCTTCCAGTGTATAAGCTCCTGCTTTACCTAATGAGTTCGTATTTACTTTTAAGTACATTGGTCCATAAACTTTAATAGGATAAGTAACTCCTTGAAACTCTATTTCTGCATCATTAGAGAAGGTTGGCCTCGATTCCTTTAACATCTTCACCATATACCCATTCCATAGTTTATCAAAAAATTCTTCTTGATTTGAGGTGGTTGTTGCATGTAAAAGCACATCGAAATTTTCTTGATTTACAAAGATAGCATCCACTAATTTTAAGGCTTCTTGTACTTTACTATCTGTAATACTCTTTTTCTTCTCCGCAAGTTCTTCAGCAGCTTTTTTCACACGACTTAAAGGCATTTTTACAGTTTTGCCACTATTAGATTCTACATACGTTTGTTCGTAATTCCTTAATGGAGGCATTTTAGCATTCCAATCAAAGGAAGCCGCTGGTCCAGTAACATCATTTTTATGATAAACGGTATCTTTCGTTTGAGCTTGAGTAGTTTCACTTGCAGTAGTTGGGGTAGCTGAGCACCCTGCAATGACGAATGAACAGAATAACGAGCTCCCTACTAGAAGTAATTTAATTTCTTTTTTCATTGAGTTCTCCTTAATACTTTTAAAATAGCGATTTTTGAAAACTTATTTATATGAATTTCATTATAGCATACTCCTTTGATTCTCAAAACTTTCTTTCTATAAAGCTCAAAAAAGCACCCCTACAAACGTAAGAGTGCTCTACTTCCTTCATTATTGTAATTTTTCTAAGTCGACTTGTAAGGCAGCTACTTTATCTTTAGCAGCAGCTTCGCTATCCGCTTTTGCTCCGATGTAGAACTTAATTTTTGGTTCTGTACCACTTGGACGAACGGCAATCCAAGATCCATCTTCTAAAATATATTTCAATACATTAGATGTTGGAAGTCCGATTTCTGAAACGACCCCATTAGCATCTTTTTGCTCGTTCACTGCAAAATCTTGTGCTAATGCTACTTTCAATCCTCCAAAGCTTGTCGGAACTGAAGAACGTAAGCCATCTAATAAAGCTTTAATTTTTTGCGGGCCTTCTAAACCAGCTACTGTTACAGAAATTGTTTTTTCTAAGAAGTATCCGTGTTTTGCATATAATGCTTGAAGGCCGTCATATAAAGTCTTGCCTTCGTTTTTGAAGTGTGCTGCTACTTCTGTTAGTAATAACACTGCTTGAACCGCATCTTTATCACGCACAAATGATTTCACAAGGTAACCGTAACTTTCTTCGAAACCGAACATGAACGTATGGTCTCCCGTTTCTTCGTCGTGTTGAATTTGTTCTGCGATGAATTTGAATCCTGTTAACACATTCATCATTTCAGCACCGTAACTCTTAGCAACAGCTGTTGGAAGTTCACTACTTACGATTGATTTCACGACAAGCGCGTTACTTGGAAGTGTTCCTTCTTGTTGGTGAGCATAGAGTAAGTAATCCACTAAAATTGCAGCGATTTGGTTTCCTGTGATCACTTGGTAGCTTCCATCTGGTAAACGTACAGCAGCCCCCATACGGTCCGCATCTGGGTCAGTCGCTAATAATACATCAGCTCCAACCTTTTGTCCTAATTTCATCGCATATTCAAATGCTCCTGCTTCCTCAGGGTTTGGCGATTTAACTGTTGAGAAATCTCCATCTGGCATTGCTTGTTCTTCAACAATATGTAAACCTTTGAAGTTTGCTTGTTCTAATGCTTTTTCTACAAGCATTAATCCTGTACCGTGTAAAGGCGTATACACAACTGATAAGCCTTCAACATCGCTAAGTAATGATGGATTTACAGATACTGATTTAATTTCTTTTAAGTACGCATCATCAACATCTTTACCGATGATTGTTACAAGACCCGACGCTTCTAGCGCATTATCATCTAACACTTTAATTTCAAGAGGATTTTCGACTTGGCGAACATACGCTGTTAATGCATCCGCATCTTTTGGAGGCATTTGCCCACCGTCTTCACCATAGACTTTATATCCGTTGTAAGCTGCTGGGTTATGACTAGCTGTAATCATAATTCCGGCAAATGTATGCAAGTGACGCACTGCAAATGATAATTCAGGAGTTGGTCTTAAACTTTCAAACACATACGAAGCAATTCCATGAGACGCTAAAGTACGAGCAGATTCCATTGCAAATTCTGGTGAAAAATGACGTGAATCGTAGGCAATGGCTACCCCACGTTTTTTTGCTTCTTCCCCGTAACTCTCAATTAAGCGTGATAACCCTTCAGTCGCTTGACGAACGGTATACGTATTCATTCGGTTAATCCCAGGCCCCACAATTCCACGCATTCCCGCTGTACCAAATTCTAATGGCATATAGAAGGCTTCCTCTTTTTGTGTGTCATCCATTGATTGTAATTGCACTTTTAATCCTTCTTCAAGTGCCTCAAAAGATTCCCATAATTTTGCTGTTTCTTTCCAACTCATTTGCATTCGTCTCCTTCTACTGAGTAATAATGTCTTACGTTATTTTATTATCCCCGATTTTCCGAATAGTTTCAACCTCTTTGTGAACTAAAAATCAAGATTTTGAACTTCGAAGCCGTATTCCTGAATATGTGTTTTCAGCATATGCAAGAATCGCTCCGCCTCTTTAGATAATTTTCGTTGGTCATGTTGTAAGATTCCAAGTTCCATCGTATCTTCAACTTCAAGAGGAACCGCAACGATCTTATCATCATTTAGCTTACTACTAATAATCCCTGAACTAATTGTGTATCCATTTAATCCAACCATTAAGTTAAAGATGGTCGCACGGTCACTCACCTTAATGCTCTTCTTATGTTCCATCGTGCTGAGGATTTCCTCTGAGAAGTAGAATGAGTTTTCTTCTCCTTGTTCATACGACAAATACAGATAATCTTCAAGTTCTTCTAGACTAATGCTCTCTTTTTCTGCAAGTGGATTTTGAGTACTCAAAAACACGTGTGGTTGCGCCTTAAATAATGGCGTAAAAACTAAGTCCTTTTCTTTGAATAATTTTTCCATCACTTTGCGGTTGAAATCATTCAAATATAAGACCCCAATCTCACTCTTATAATTTGTTAAGTCTTCTAAGATATTTTGCGTTTCTGTTTCTCGGAGTGTGAATTGATATTCATCTCCAGCTTCCTTTTGAATAAAATCTACAAATGCATGAACGACAAAAGCATAGTGCTGAGCGGATACTGAGAATGTTCGTTTCCGTTTGGTTTGTCTTTTGTATTTTTCTTCCATCAAATTCACTTGATCAAGGACTTGACGAGCGTATACTAAAAATTCTCGCCCTTCTGCTGTCAAAGTAATTCCTGTATTACCACGTTGAAAAAGTGTGATATCCATTTCTAATTCCAACTCACGAATGGCCTTTGATAAACTTGGTTGGCTGACATATAAGTCTTTTGCGGCTTCATTCATAGAGCCTTTTTCAACAATTTTCTCGAAATAAATTAATTGTTGAATTCTCATCCGACCACTCCCTTCTATTACATTTATTGTACCATCTTCTTGCAAAAATAAAAATAAACTCCTCCGTGCATTTGCACGAAGGAGTCGATAGGAATTTGTGCTTATTCTTGGAATTTGAATACGACAGAAGAATCATATAATTTAAGAACTTTTTCAAATAAAAATTTACTTGCAATCGCTGCTGCAATTGGAACAACGAACCATACAATAGCTGCTAAGCCCACCTTCAATCCAGCATCGATAGAAGCTAATGGTCCTACCAACCCTACGATACCGAACCCTGCAGATTGTGGAGTACCACTTACTGAGAAGAGCGCTACTGGAATCGCTGAAATAATCGCTGTTGATAAACATGGAATCAAAATCACTGGATATTTGAATAAGTTAGGCATCATTAATTTCATAGCCCCTAGAGCGATGGCTAACGTTACCCCTGATTTATTGACTTTCCATGAGTGGACTACTAATGCTACGGCTGTTGCGGCAACCCCCATTGCAGCCGCCCCGGCAGACACGCCGTTTAATTGAATCGCTAAACCAATCGCTACTGTAGAAATTGGAGAGATAATTAATATTGCAAATGAGCAGCAAATTAAGATTGACATCAAAATTGGTTGTAATGTTGTGAATTCGTTGATGACTTGACCAATCGCTGCAGTAATCATTTTAACGTATGGTAAGAGCAATAATCCGATAAGCGCAGATCCAACTCCAACGACAATTGGCATTGCTACAACGGCAGTTGAACCGAATTTATCTTTGATCAGCATTAACATTCCAACAGCGATACCTGCAGTGACCATTGTATTAATCAAGTCCCCTGTTCCAGCACCGACAAATTTTTGAAGTTCTGCATTATACGTCACTACCCCACTGGCTACGAAGCAGGCCCCTGCAACAACCATCATCGGCATTGGTTTAAATCCGAATTGTAATGCAATTAAGCCCCCGATAATAAGTGGAGTTGCTAATTGGAAAATAACCGCGATTTGCGTAATGGTTACTGCGATTGGATATTGACTAAAATGTTTTAAAATTGCTGAAAGAACTGCATTTGGAATCAGTCCGACGATAACCCCTAGGGCTGTCCCTGCTAAGATTTTATTGATAAAAACTGAAGCCGTCATTTTTTGTTTTGCTTGTGCTTCCATAGTTTTGTCCCCCTCTACTGCGAGCTATTTAGCTCCAAGAATTTGTTCTTTACAATGAACCAATGCTGTTAAAAACTCACAATATGGTGTTGGAACGCCATATTTTTGTCCTTTACGCACTACCGCTCCGTTGATGTAATCAATTTCTGTTAAACGATTATTTTCATTTAAGTCTTGATACATCGATGGGTGATGAAGCCCGATTGTTTCACGATTATAACAATTTGTTTCAATGAAATCTACAATTTCTGAAATATTTAACAGAATGTTTTCATTTTTTGCAACTTCTGAAAATTCTTTCACAATATTTTCAACAATCAAGTGTGCAGTCGTTGTAGAACCAAACTCATACATATTACTCATCAAGATGGTGCAAAGTCCATTCATCGTTCCATTTACACATGCTTTCTTGTAAATGGCGAATAGAATATTCTCAGAGTAAGACGCATTTAACCCCCCGCTGTTCAACACCTCGACGATTTCTTCGGCATTCGTTTTTGCCTCTGCCGTATCTACTAAGTTCTTCAAAGCTACCGTTCCACTACCGAAGAGTTTGACACGACCTGGACCTTCCATTCCAGCCGTCCACATCGTATTTCCGATAAAGATATCTTCTTTTGGAACAAATTGTTCAATTATTTCTTCATGTCCAATTCCATTGAGTAAACAAAGGACTCTTGTTTCATCATGAATCACTGGTTTCAAATCTGTTAGCATACCTTCTAATTGCATCGCTTTTGTAAATAAAATGATTAGGTCACTTGTCATTGCTTCTGTGACTTCACTTTGAAGTACTGCTGGCAACTTCACCACAACTTCTTCCCCGTTAAAGTTGGCCTTGAGACCGTCCTTTTGAATGGCTTCCACATGATCTTTCCAACCATCTACCAAAAGTACTTCATGCCCTGCTTGATGGAGCATTAACCCAAAGCGGCTTCCCATTGCACCGGCACCTGCGATTGTAATTTTCATCGTAATTCCTCCTTTATGTTTTAAAAACCTTATTGTTTCCGTCTTTATTCTTTGTTACAATTATTGTGTAACAGTTCACTTAAAAGAATAGGAGATGTCCAATGGATATTAAACACCTTCACTACTTTATAAGTATCGTTGACCATGGCGGATATTCTAATGCCGCTCGTAGTTTGTTCATTACGCAACCGACCCTTTCTCAAACCATTAAAAAATTAGAATCCGAATTACATACTCCGCTATTTATTCAGCAAACTAACAATAGTATTCGACTGACTGAAGCTGGACAGCTCTTATACGATAATGGTAAGAAAATCATTTCTTTGATGGAAGAGACTGTGGCTCAAATTCATGAGCTTAATCAACCTCAAAAAGAAACAATTCGAATTGGGCTACCGACACTTTTTGCGATCAAATTAATGCCTGAGTTCTCGCGTTTTATGATGTCGCATCCTTCGATTCACTTAACGATGGTGCAAGGCGGTTCGCGTGAGCTTCAAACTGCACTAGTGAATGAAGAAATCGACCTTGGTGTTCTCTCATTCCCAAAGATTGAGTCCAATATTATGATTGAACCGTTCCAACAACATTTCGCTGGTTATCAGGCGAGTCTTGTCGTTCCTAAAGGTCATCCACTAGCTTCGAGAGACTCTGTTACCTTTGAAGATTTGAAGGAGGAACGTTTTAGCACCTTATCCGAACACTTTATGCTTGGGAAATTATTACACCAACGCTCTAGACATTTTGGCTTTGAACCGAATATCGTTTACGTAGACGACAACTGGGAAGTACTACTCGCCAGTCTTGCAACCTTTAACTCCGTTTGCATCATGGCACTGGAATATAAAGAATTTTATTCAGATGACGAACTCGTATGGATTCCTCTCATCGATAAAAATGGATTCTTCCCTATCGGAGTTGCTTATCGACCAAACGAAAAATATTCGCAAAACATCTTAGAACTCATTGAATTATTACGAACTTTATAAGGATTCTTATGTTTTCATTGTACTCTCCTTGTGAAGTTTTTACCAATTGAATTTTCTTATAGACCTATTAATTTTTCTTATAACAACACAAAAAAAGGAACGAACTTCTCTCAAAGTTCGTTCCTTTTACTGATTCAATTTATCCGACTAAATAGCCCAGTCTCCGTTGCGGAAGATTGGAACAACCGTACCGTCTTCACGAATACCGTCTACGTTCATTTCTGGTCCACCGATCATGAAGTCCACGTGTACATCCGAACGGTTTAATCCAGCTTCTCTTAATTCTTCTTCAGTTTCGAAGTTTTCTCCACCTTTAACACTTGTAGCATATGCTGAACCAATTGCTAAGTGGTTTGATGCATTTTCATCGAATAATGTATTGAAGAATGTAATGCCTGATTGTGAGATTGGTGATGGGTCGCTTACTAGTGCTACTTCACCTAATCCACGAGCACCATTGTTTTCGAATACTAAGTCTTTCATTACTTGGTCGCCTTTTTCAGCAGATACTTCTGTGATTTGACCGTCTTTGAAAGTCACTTTGATGCCTTCGATAATGTTACCGTTGTAGCTTAATGGTTTTGTGCTTGATACATATCCGTCAGCTACGCGGAAATCTGGAGCTGAGAAGACTTCTTCTGTTGGCATGTTTGCGATGAAGTGTTCTCCTTGAGCATTGATGCTTCCAGCACTTTCCCAAACATGGTTTTTAGGCATTCCTAGAGTTAAGTCTGTCCCTGGTGCAGTGTAATGTAATTTAGCAAATTGTTCTTTATTTAAAACAGCTGCTTTTTTGTCTAATTTTTCTTCATGTTCTTTCCAAGCCGCAACTGGGTCGTCAGCATATACTCGACAAGTTGTAAAGATTTGATTCCATAATAAATCTACAGCTTCTTCTGTTGATGTTGCTTCTGGGAATACTTTTTTAGCCCATGCGCTACCTGCTGCAGCTGCTACTGTCCAGCTTATTTTATTCGATTGACCTGCAACACGCATTGGTTTTAAAGCAACACTTGTAGCTTTCATTGATTTTGCAAGACGACTTGTATCTACTCCATTTAATGCATCTGGATCTCTAGAAACAATGCTTAAACGACTTGCTTTATGATCTAATAAATAGTGCATTTCTTGTACTTTATATTCTGGAACAGTCGTAATACGATCTTCCGCAGCATATAATAAACGGTCACGGTTGATTTCATCATCACTCCATTGAACGATAACTTCGCTTGCTCCTAATTGATAAGCTTCTTTAACTAATAAACGTGCAAAAGGTGCTTGTTCCACTTCTGCATAAATTACTACAGTATGTCCTGGTTGAACATTAATTCCTGTA
>CAJPNA010000003.1 GCA_905371865.1 uncultured Carnobacterium sp. | reverse complement strand
GGCCCTCCACCAACATTAGCTGCTTGTTTTGAAGCTGTTGCCGTTGTTGTTTTTGATCCGACTTTAATCGTATAGTTTTCGCCCTCTTTAATCTCTGGGCTACTGATTAATACTGTTGAGAACGACTTAGAGACTTTTAAGCTTGCGACAGTTTTACCTGAAGAATCAACTACTTCAACAGTCGCGTCAGCTGTCCCTTGAATACTTGCCATTAAGTACGCTTGATTAGAGTTACTACCGAATCCCATTGTCATTTGTCCATTGTCGACAAAGAGTACAGTACCACCGTTTAATATTCCATTATCATCGTAGTCAAGAGCTGCGTTTGCACCGCTTCTTGGTCCATTGATAACGATTGTTCCTCCGTTAATCTCAATTGATCCGTTAGCATCAAGACCGTCCCCTTCAGCATCTACGGTTAAGGTTCCGCCGTCAATCACAATCTTCACATCGCCTGCTTGATCCAAGTTTTTCGCATTTGTGGCTTCAGATTTTACTTTCTTCGTTTGTTGACCTGGACCTTGCTCGTCAGAGGATTCTAACGTCCAGTCTTTCGCGTTTAATCCATCGTCAGAAGATTTTACGGTAATCGTGCCACCGACTTGATGAATCAATCGAGCCTCAAGACCTTCTTCACTCTTTTGAACGTCAATCGCCGCACCTTCATCAATCAGCAGTATATTCGAAGCGTTGATACCATCATCCCCAGCATTGATGGTAATATTCGTATTGACTAAGTAAATATTTCCTAACAATACATCATCTTCATTGTCTGAGTGAATACCATCTTCATCGGCTGACAAGTTCAATGTCGCGCCCGACACGTTCACGAAGTCGTTGGCTGCAACCCCGTGTTTTTTCGCAGTTGTTGTAACAGTCGCGTCCACGATACGAATGCCGTCTTTTGACTTAATCGCATTGCTTGCTGCACCTGTTACCGTTAATGAACCTTTACCGTTAATCGTCAAGTCGCTATCGGAGTAAATCGCTCCTTTAACCGTTGATGTTGATTCATCGGCCACTTCATTTTTCGTTCCATCGGCTATTGTTAAAATCACTTTTTTTGCCGTATCGACTAATAATGGGGCTTCTGTATTCTTTATTATTGCATTTTTGAAGACGATTTGTACTTCATCTTCCTTACCAGCTGCGACTTTCAATTGAACTTTCGAAGCCGTTCCTTCGACGATATACGTTCCAGCTTTTGTAATTTCTACCGTACTTGCATTCACTGTTACGCCATCTCCTGAAGCAGTAGCTGTCGTTCCTTGAAGCGAAATCTTCGAAGCTTTACTTTCGTCGTAAGTCGCTGTTAAGTCGGATGCTTCAAAATAAGTTGAAGGCCCTGTTGTTTGTGCTGTTGAATTAGTAGATGTCTTTATTGTTTGAGCGTTTGGATTGGCCTGGCTTAATACACTTTGCGATTTGCAAGCTGCCAAACCTAAAGAAATAAATAATGTTGTTGTCAATAACCATTGTCTTTTCTTTTCCATCTCGTTTCCCTCGATTCTTTTTCTTGATGGTTTAAGTATACGAAGCAAACTTAAAATGAACTTAAAATAAAAATGACCCATGGATTATTTATCCATGAGTCATTTCATTATTTCGTTTGTTCTGTAAATCCTTGTTTCACAGCAACTTCTTTACTCTTAGAGAATGATGCATGATCTCCGTCTTGTGTTAAGAAACCGTTACTAACTAGCCCCTCAAAGAATATATTGTTACTTTCTTTAAGTTTTGACAACTTATATTTCGTTAAGTCGATTTCAACTGATGAGATGAGTTTGCCATCTTTTTTTGTAATTGAAGTCACAACTCCATCAATCCTCTTAATCTCTTCAAAGAGTTTTTCGTTTTCCTTACGAGATTGAATATTTTTAGAAGGCTCATTCGTTTCGACCTTAATCTTTGTCACGGTATCATTCTTTTTATCATACGTATAAACCAAAGTTACGTTCGTTTCTCCTGATTTCATCGTTAAAGTCGCAGTTTCTTGTGAGGTACAACCCACTAATAGAAATAGGAAACTAATCCCTAAAATGATTTGAAAGAATTTTTTCATTGGTCCCTCGCTTATTGAGCTTTCTTTTGAAATAATTTTTGGTAGTAGAAGTAAGTTGTTGCAACAGCAGATGCTAATACAAAAACATAAAGAATAATTGCTAATTTTGATCCTGAACTCATTCCTTCTGCAAGAGCAGCAGCTTGTTTGCTTGCATTTGAAGAACCTGAGAATGCTTCAGAAATAAGCGTCATAATCGTTGAGTTTATATCTCCATTAAAATAATTCGTTAGTAAGCTTAAACCACTAATAAATCCATTTCCTAGAATGTGTGCTAAATATACAAATACAACCATTCCTAAAGATGCTACATTCACATTCGTCCATAAGTTCTTTCCTTCTTTGTTAGATACATAGAAGAAATAAGCAACAAATACTGTAGCAATTACTGTAAAGAAGAATGTTAAACCAAAGTATAGGTTTAAGTTTTTCACCTTGTTAACGATAGAAACAACATCCCCTAAAAGACTTGCGAAATTAAGCTTTGCGCCACCAAATACGAAGCTAAGTCCATTCAATGTTACAAGAGCTGCAAATAACGAAATAAGAGCTGAAAGTCCAAAGAAGATTTTCTCAAATAATGAATTTTTATTATAGCTTGCTACTCTATCCACTGCTTGGATCATTTTTTCTTTATTTTCTTCAGTAAATACTTTTTTGGCTGCTTCTTCTATTTTTTCTTTAGCAACACCCGCAACTTCTTTTGCTTTTTCAGTCGCTTCTCCTGCTTTTTCTTTTACGTTTTCTACAACTTCTTTAAAGTCTCCATCTGCTTCAGGATTCTTTGCCTCAGAAACTTCTTCTTTGGCTATTTCTGCAACTTCCTTGACTTCTTCTGCTGTTTTTTCAGCAGCTTCTACTACTTCTTCTTTCACTTCTGTAGCTTTCTTTTCAACCAATTCTAATTCTACATTTTTATTTTCATTTTGATCCATCAGAGCACCTCTTTTATACGTTCTTTTAACAAATTTTATCACAATCTTCTGTTTTCTTCCACTTTCAAAAAACGCTTGAAAAAGTGTAAAGTCTTTTTTATAGAGACATCCTAAAAGGGATATTACACTACTATTTTGAAAAAAATGACCTATTCCAATGCAGAAAAAAAGAAAAAGCTAGACAATTGTCTAACTTCTTCAAGTTTCGTTAAGTTTTATTTTAAGACGGTCCCATCGGCTAATGTAATTGTATATCCATTCAAGTTAATGGTTCCTTTGTTCGTTAAAGATGTAATTTTGACGTTTCCTGTCAACGTCCATGTCGCCCCCTCTTCTACTGTGATTACTGCATTATTGTCCACGGCAGTCCCTCCTTCAGCATTCTTTACGATATTGATGGTACCTGTAAAGTTTGTTCCTTTGCCCATTGTAAAGTTCAAAGTAGAAACGGTATCCACCTCAATCGCTCCAGATAATGTTTGGTTCGTCGTTCTTAATTCAACCTGACCACCATTGGCACCAGCTGTACCCCAGCCACGTGTCGCATCATTTCCTAAGACGGCAAGTAATCTGCTAGATGTATCTTGATTTGTAATCGTTACGTCTTCTAAAGTGATAACGCTGTGTGTGTTCGTTACGTAGATTTGGTCTCCGTTACGTCCTGTTAACGTGCCACCTTTCATTGTGAAAGTAGCCGTTCCACTTTCAGCGTCTCCTGACATTGATTGGTAAATCATCACATTGTGTACGTTGTTGTCTGAAGAGCCCCCTCAGTTGAACTCATATTTCCTGTTACATTTGTATTTTCTAATGTAATAGAGTTTTGACCTTCAATCACAAGTGCTTCCGAGTTTTCAGCGTTTAATGTTGCATTTTTAACAGTAACTTTTGCTGTAGAGTATACGGCTGGTGAGTTGTATCCTGTAGAAGTGTAATTTCCTTTGTCTATGACTACCGTACCTCCACCACGGTCTGTACGAATCGCTGCTGATGAATTCCCTGCGGTATTCACCGTTAAGTTTGTTGCGTTCATCGCAGCGCCACCAGTAGTTTGGATACCACCTGAGTTATCTTTTGTTGTTGTGATGGTTGTATCTGATACATTGACGGTTGTTACTGATCCGTAACTAAACACTCCGTTCCCGTTTTGAGCCGTTGTATTTACTGTAGCGTTTTTAATCGTCACTGTTGCTCCATCGGTTGCTAAGAATCCTGCATTCATTCCGTAGAAGTCTCCGTTCTCTGTATTCGATGTTGCTCCGGCTGTTTTGTTTACCGTTACGCCATCTAATGTGACTGTTGCTCCTGTTACACGAAGCGCATTTTCATCATCACCAGTAGATTCGTAAGTTTCTCCAGTTACTGTTGCATCTGTTGTTAAGTTTGTTGCTGCATCCCCTTGAGTCACTTGGTCACTTCCGCCAAACCCTTCTCCTCCAGGTTTAGCGGGAGGACTTTGCTGCGATTGTACTTGTGAAGTTTCAGTCGCTGTTTGTGCTTGTGTGTTTTGACATGCAACCAATGTAGTTGCAATGGTAATTGCGGATAGTAGAACAATTAATTTGTTTCTTCTCATGTTAGTCCTCCTCGCTTCCTATCAACATCTTGTTGATGGTTCTATCATAGCGAGCTTACTTAAAATGAACTTAAAACAAAAAATTATTCAACATAAATTTTTTATCCAATTCATTGAACGCTATCCTTCAGCATAAAACTGGTAAAGTCCCTACAAAAATAAAAGCCCAATCTTTACTTCAGATTGGGCTAATCCTCTTCAGGATTCCATTGATATTTTCTTAGTGATATATTTGTTGGGCTTCTAAAGAGGATTCCTTCTGTTTCTAATAACTCCTTTTGCTCAAGCCATCCAGGTACAAGTCTTCCACTTGCATTAACGACTCGGTGGCAAGGATAGTCCCCAAAGAGATACACCTGACTTAAAATTTTCCCAACAAGTCTTGCATTTTTTGGCCTACCTACAAGACTAGCAATTTGTCCATAGGTAGCCACTTTCCCTCTTGGAATTTCACCTACCACTTCTAAAACTTCATAAACAAATCGGTTATCCATTTTCTTCACCATCAATGACAAAGCGAATCTGATGATCGCTAATTAATTCAGCGTTCAAGCGGACCTGATTGGTTTCAGCAATCTTCTTTGCAATAGCAAGTCCTAATCCACTTCCACCTGTGGCACGATTTCTTGAGCTGTCTACTCTGTAAAATCGGTCGAATAATTGACTCACTTGTTCTTTTGTAATCGGATCAGTATTGTTTTCAAACGAAATTTGATGTTCTTTTGCATCAACAGTAATCGTAGAACTTCCTACTGTATACTTGATGGCATTATCTAATAAAATCCGAATTAATTCCGAGATAGCTTCCTTATTCGTTGTCACCACGCTGGAATCATTTCCGGTAAATGCAACTTGAAGTCCTTTATCATCTAATACCGGTTGAATCTCTTCAATGATATTTTTGGTAACATCCACTAAATCCACTTTTTCTTTAGTCGTGCTTGCTTCTCCTTCGTCGTATCTAGAAAGAAGTAGCATTTGCTCCACTAGGGAATTCAATCGTTTAATTTGTCTTCTATTGCTATCGACAAATTTTTCCTGAGTTCCCATCATCGCTAAAACGTCTGTATTGGCTGACAAGACAGCTAGCGGTGTTTTAATCTCATGACTCGCATTTGCAATAAATTGTTGCTGACGTTCAACATTCTCAACAAATGGTCGAATTGCTTTCTTAGAAACGACACGGACAAGAATATAAACAATCATCAAACAGGCGATAAAAACTCCCCCGGTGACTATTAATAAGCGCCCTATTTGTTGGACTTCACGGTTAGAATCTACAAAAACTACCATAAAGGAGGATTCTTCACCAGAAATCTTGTAACGCAAACTTCCTTCCCATCCACTCATGGATTTGGACTCTACCAATCGCAGAGCTGACTCTTTTAAACTCGATTCTTCTACAGAAACTAAATGAGATTTGTCTACAGAAGTCACTTCATTATTTTCAACTTTAACAACCGCATAGCGCGTGGATAATTGGTCATCTTTTCTAAATTCCTGACCAATTGGCTTCCCGTGTGAGGGATGTTCTTTTGGAGCTTCATTGGATGGAGCATCTGGGAACGTTCCATTATTTTCAACTAACATCGTTGCTACACGATCTACTTGTTCGATTGTTTGTCGGTAGTTTATCCCATTCACAATCACTAAGACTACAAAGAGTACGATTGTAAAAGATAACATGGCACTTTTCACAAAACTTTTTTGTAGTTGTTGAAACATATGCTCCTCCTTTTCTTTTTTCTAACGATATACGGTGATACTTAGTTGCTTGCAGATTCAACCACTAATTGATAGCCCAGTCCTCGAGCAGATTTAAGCGTTACATCGGCCTCAATCGTTGCTAATTTTTTTCGCAACGATGAAATATTCACCCAAACGACATTAATTTCAGCCTCAGAATCAAGCCCCCATATTTTCTCCATAATTAAATCCGTGGAAAGCACTTGATTACTATTCATCATAAAATATTCCATCAATTGAAATTCTTTATTATTTAACAACACTTGCCCTTTAGAGGTCATCATCGTGAAGGTGTCTCTATTTAATTCAACATTTCCTAGCGTCATAACGGATGCCACAAATACATTCGGACGACGTAGTAAAGATTTCACGCGCGCTAATAATTCAGCGCCTTCAAAAGGTTTGGTTAAATAATCATCCGCTCCTTCTTCAAGACCATTCACTTTATCTTCTAATTGACTTTTTGCCGTCAACATCAACACTGGTGTATGAATTCCGCTGGATCGTAATTCTCTGACCACTTCGATTCCGCTCTTTTTAGGCATCATGACATCTAATAAAATTAAATCATAGTGCGTAGACTCCGCATAAAAAAGTGCGTCTTCGCCATCATGAACCATTTCTACACTATATTTTTGCATTTCGAGCATCATCTTCAGCGCTTGCGCTAAATCGATTTCATCTTCGGCTACTAGAATTCTCATGGTTTTCCCTCCTATATAAGGATACGATTTCAACTTAAATTAAACTTAAACTGAGGATTTACAAGTATTTTCAAATGAAATTAGCAAATCACGCAATTGTTGTTTTTGCGTGCAATTTAATCCTCTTAATGTATGTTCCATCATTTCATGCTGAGCAGGAATTAATTGATCCAGCTGCTGTTTTCCTTTTTCTGTCAGTGAAATATGTTTTGTTTTCCAACTTTTCTCAATAGTAATCAATTCTAATTTTTCTAAATGGTGAATACAGTGGGTGATATTCCCCTGTGTTAAGTTCAACGTAGAGGCAATTGTCTTTTGATCCACTGTTCCTTGTCTAAAAATTACATGTAAAACTTCAAAATGTGTTGGATTTAATCCTAACTCTTTTAATGAAATCGAAAACGTTCGTAGATTCTCGTTGTAAATTTTCATAATCATCATCCATATCTCATGAGAGACATTCATTTTTTCACATTCTGTTACCATACCAACACCTCTTTCTGCATTAACTTTACTATTGAAATGAGCTTCTGTCAAATACTCCCGCTCTTCAGCTACCCTATAAAATGGTTAAGCAAAACCAGGTTCTTTTACGGAAAAAGAGTAAGAATAACGAGTGCCTTCAAATTCTATAGTAGTCATTGTAGCGGTTGTAATCGATGTGAATTACTGACACTTGGAATTCATTCCTAGTGTCAGTTTGAAGCTCGTTAGACCTGAGACCTAGGCTCAGGTCGGTACAGCACTAATGACTACTATAGAGTTATTTGAAGGTACGAAGTGTCTTACTCTTTTTCTCTTTCTTTTCCAACAAAAAAGAGCCCTGGTTTCAGGTTAAACCAGGACTCGGAAAGCACAATTTCCCTATTTTGCTATCCATATTTTTTTTTGACGAATCAACAAGATGCATGCAACCATGACTACTAAAAATGTTCCAGCTCCTGCTGTCCCGTTAACAGATAATGAGTATACCCACGGACTTGTTCCTTCTGGAGCATATTGTCCCCAGAATAACACCCCGGCGATATAATGAACGAAGTAGCGCACACCTACTCCTAATAATGCGGCGATTCCTGACCATACAATTGCAGAAGAATATTTATCATTTTTCAAAGCCTTTTGGAAAGGTCCATATACTAAACCAGCAAGACCCATAACTGTAAATGCAATGATATATTCAATCAATACTTGTTCTACAGATAAGAATGATACTTTTCCTAGAGGGAAGTGAATCAATCCCCATAAAAGTCCAGCAGCCAAACCAGGTGTCAATCCTCTTCGGAGTGAAAAAATAACAAGAATAATTGCTCCCCATGATGGTGAAAACCACCCTACTAGTTTTGGTACAAATGATAGTACCATTGCGAGTGCAGCGATAATCGCAACTTCTACCCAAATTAAAATATTTCTCTTCATTAAAAAAAGAGCCTCCTTCGTTTTCTCGGAAACACAAAGAGACTCCAACTAACTTCGAAATCGAATACAATTCCTACGCACGCATTAACGTAACAGGTTCAAGGGTTTGTACATACATCTCAGCCAAAGCGGCACCCCTTTGTATTTCCCAATTATTTAACTCTTTTAAATATACCCTCTGCTTTACTCTTTTGCAATATTTAAGCACTATTTTTACAGTTTTTTCTGATGCGTTTATCTGATTAACAATCAAAAACCTTAGGAGACATATTTAATTCTTTTATTTTGTTTTCTTCTTTAATCTCATAGTTTTGTAACTACTACTTGTGGTAATAACTTTTCAATAAACGATTTTTCAGCGATTCCAACAGAAAAGGCTGTCGCACTTCCCGTAGCTGCTCCTTGTTTTAAGCTAGCTGCGTAATCGCCTGTTTCGATAAATTTCGCCATAAAACCAGAAAGCATCGAGTCCCCTGCGCCAACTGAGTTCACAAGTGTCCCTTTTGGCACATTCGATGTGAACACTTCTCCAGTTTCTGTAATGAGCATCGCCCCATCACCACCACGAGAAATCAGTACATTTCTAGCACCCATTTGCTGCAATTGTTTTGCATAATTTATAATTTGTTCTTCTGTCTTAATCTTTACCCCAAAAATCTCACCTAACTCATGATGATTTGGTTTAATGATGAACGGATGGTATGGAAGACATTTGGTGAGTAAATCCTTCGTTGTATCGAGGACTAATTTAACCCCTTTTTCGTAACATAATTTAGCAATGGTCGTATAAGAAGAATGGTCCATTCCATTCCCTGCATTCCCTGCTAAAAATAAAACATCTCCTTTTTGAAGTCGTTCTTCAAAATAGGTGACTAATCGTCCAAAATCTTCTTTTGTTACAACCGGTCCATTTGCATTAATTTCCGTTTCTTCATTGCTCTTCAACTTTAGATTAATTCGAGTGACTCCATCGATTTGAATAAAGTCGGTCCCGATACCTTCGGATTGGAGAGCTTCTTTAATGAAGTTTCCTGAAAAACCTGCTAAAAATCCAGTGGCTGTATTGTCAAACCCTAATCGTTTTAGGATTACCGACATATTAATTCCTTTACCGCCTGCAACGTAATTTTCTTCTACAGATCGGTTTAAAGTCCCTAGTTCACAATTAGGAACTTTTACAACAAGGTCAATTGCTGGATTAAACGTAATCGTATAAATCATGCTATCTCTCCTCTTTTATGCGTCCACTTCAACAAGACGAATGCTACCAGCCATACGGTAACGTAAGTCTGCTTGCTCTTTCGTCGTGTTTGTTACCATAGTTGCTTGATGAAAATCAGCAACCTTACACAAACTTACTTTAGCAAATTTACTAGAGTCCGCCAAAACATAAGCATGGTTACTTTTACTAATTGCGATTTTTTTAATTTGAGCTTCTTCGTCATCCGGCGTTGTATACCCATAACTGAGATCGACTCCATTCATCCCCAGGAACGCCTTTTTAAAGAAATATTCTCGGAGCTGGTTTTGAGCAAGAGTGCCAATAACCGCACTCGTTTCTACCTTTACTTGACCACCTAACAACACCGTTTTGATTCCATAGTCTGCAAGAAGATGGGCTTGCTGTACCCCATTTGTAATCACCGTGACATCTTTTCCTTCTAAATGTGGAATCATTCTTAAAGTGGTTGTTCCTGCATCCATATAAATCGTTTCGCCCTTCGTTACTAAAGAGGCTGCATAGCGACCAATACACTCTTTTTCTCTACGATTTGAACGTTCTTTTTCTTTGGTGGTCGGTTCAAACTCTTTTGAATACACTCTTTTAGCACCACCATGGATACGAATCAACGTTCCTTCTTCTTCTAATAAAGAAAGATCGCGTCGAATAGTGGATTCAGAAGCCTGGAGAGCCTCCATTAAATCCTTTAGGTGAACTGTATCATCCTTATCTAATAAATCTAAAATAATTCTTCTTCTCTTTTCAGTAAGCATGTAGTTCCTCCTAAATGTATCAATCTGCTAATTTCTTGACCGATTCGGTGTAAAACGGTCAAAAACAGTCATTTTTATATATTTTTGTAAATAATATTAACTACATTACTTATATAATATAAAAGTATATACCCATTGGCGCAAGTAATTTAAGCTTATTTGTCAATAAAATTACCAAGAAAAACTTTACATCCTTTTGGATTACTCAGATTTATTATTAATTTTTTTATATAAATGCTGTAATTTTGAACTAAACCGTTAAAAAAGCACTTAAGACATCACGAATTCATGTCTTAAGTGCTTTTCTTGATATGTTTTTAATGATTATTATTCGTTATCTTCTACTTTTTCGTGAGGTAAAATGAGGTTAAGAATAATCCCTGCAATGGCGCAAAGTGCAGTCCCTGATAACGTCACAGGTCCTAATTGTAGTACTGCAGAACCCAATCCTAACACTAACATTGAACTTGCAATAATCAAGTTACGTACTTGACGGAAGTCTACTTGTTTTTCAATTAGGACTTTCAATCCGTTAGAAGCAATAACCCCGTAAAGAAGAATCGCCATTCCACCCAGCACCGCATTGGGAATCGTACGAACTAATGCTGTAAATTTGCCAAAGAAACTTAGGAGAATTGCAATCAATGCTGCATTACGAATCACAGCTACAGAAGCAATACGTGTTAAGCCCACGACCCCTGTATTTTCACCATAAGTCGTATTCGCTGGCCCCCCTAGAAAGGCAGACACTGCAGTCGCTACGCCATCCCCTATTAAGGTACGGTGCAAGCCAGGATTACTCAAGAATTGCTTGCCACAAATTTGACTGAGTACGGTATGGTCTCCAATATGTTCCGCAATCGTCACAACTGCTACTGGAAGAAGCGCCCAAGTTTCTGGACCGAAGTATAAATGATACTGATTGAAGAGCCCATTTGTGTCGAACGGCAAGTATAACTCAGGTAAGGCAATCCATTGAGCTTCTATTACTTTTGTGAAATCTACTAGACCAAAGCAGATGGCTACGATATATCCTCCAATAATTCCGAATAAGAACGGAATAATTTTTAAGAAGCCTTTTGCTTTTGTATTAATAAATGCTGTAATGAGGAAAGTTACCACCGCAACGAACATTGGTTTCCAGTCTCCATCTTTTACAAATCCTGCGTTCGTTACCGCACTATTTGCAAGGCCTAGCCCTATTACGATAATCATCGGTCCAATTACAATCGGTGGTAAAATTCGGTTAATCCATCCCGTCCCTAATAGTTTTACTAAAATTGCTACTACCACATATAGTAATCCGACTAAAACGACCCCTGTCTGAGCTGCATCCGGTTTCCCGTCCATTTGCGCCATCGCAAATTGCATGGCCGTAATAAAAGCAAAAGAGGATCCCAAGTAAACAGGTACTTTAAATTGCGTCGCTACCATATAGATTAGTGTTCCTAATCCTGACGCAAATAAAGCAACCGATACTGGCATCCCCAATATTAACGGTACTAAAACAGTGGCACCAAACATCGCAAACACGTGCTGAAGACTTAAAAACAATCCAGGCACGAGCTCCGGTTTTTGATCCACATCCAACAATAGATCGACTTTCGAAGTTTGTAACTCCATTTTCCCCTCTTTTCCGGGCATTTTTGTGCACACAAAAAGCCCTATGTTATTAAGCGTAGGGCTAGTCTAATAAACTTGTTCTTAGCCTTTCTCACCTCTCTGGATGAGTTTAAAAGCCCTTGCTAGATGGTAGTGTATCATAACTAAAATGAATTTTCTATACTTTTTTTGTTTTTTTATAAAAATCTATTGTACACCCACTCATTCCCTATTACAATTAGACACAAGCAACCCTTAAAGTTGCCCAGTCTAACTTTATGGAGGGATCATTTATGGTCAAATCAGTAGAAAGCATCACAGAATTAATCGGGAACACTCCCCTTGTGAAACTAAACCGTTTAGTTTCAGATGATTCTGCAGATGTATATGTAAAAGTCGAGTCGTTTAACGCAGGTGGATCTGTGAAAGATCGTATCGCCTTAAACCTCATCGAAACAGCTGAGAAAGATGGTTCGCTTAAACCTGGCGACACAATCATCGAAGCAACAAGTGGAAATACAGGGGTAGGACTTTCACTAATCGGCGCTGCTAAAGGATACAAGGTCATTACAATCATGCCTGAATCCATGTCTATCGAACGCCGTCAATTAATGAAAGCATACGGTACAGAAGTATTATTAACACCTGCTGCCGATGGATTCGGAGCTGCCGTTGCTAAAGCAGAAGAATTAGCGGCACAACCTGGCTACTTCTGGGCGCGTCAATTCGACAACGAAGCAAACCCAGCTATCCACTATCAAACAACTGGACAAGAAATTATTAAAGCCTTCGACGGCAAAACACCAGATGCTTATATCAGCGGTATCGGTACTGGCGGTACCATTACAGGTGTTGGCCGTGCGTTAAAAGAAGTAAACAAATACGTTGAAATCATCGGGGTTGAACCCAAAGAAGCTCCATTTATTTCTAAAGGACAAAAAGGAAAACACCGCATCCAAGGAATTTCCGCTGGTTTTAAACCAAGCATTATCGACCGTGATGTGATCGACGGCTTTGAACTTGTAACAAGTGACGAAGCCATCGAAATTGCAAAAGAATTAGCTGCTAAAGAAGGTATCCTTGCTGGCATTTCTTCTGGAGCTGCTGTCACTGCCGCTTTACGTGTGGCAAAACGCTTAGGAAAAGGCAAATCTGTTGTGGTTCTATTACCAGATACAGGTGAACGTTACCTTTCAACAGGAATTTTCGGCGAAGCGTAATTCATTCTAAAAAATAAAAAGAAAATAGTCTCAGATACAAATTTCAATCTTTTGAATATCTTCATAGTGATGGCAGTAGTTGTACCGGGCTGAGCCAAAGTCTCAACCCTACCAAGCTTCAAACAGGCCGTAAAACGGCCTGTAATTCACATTGGTTACATTCACTACTGCTCTCACTATAGAATTCAAAAGATTTCCATTTCGTATCTGAGACTCTTTTTATATTTTGAATTCCTATCGAAAGACCTGCTAGAGTGTATCATGCGTGATACGTATCATGTATGATACGCTTTACTCTTTTTGTATCAATTTTGATACGGTTCATTTTTGATACATCCTAACTTTTTGATGTAACATTTTTGTTACGTAACATTATTGTTACACTCAAGGTAAAACAAAAACCACCTCGGAAAAACGAGGTGGTTTCACTATTTAAATACGATTAAACTTCTTGTTTTTCAGCTTCTTTTTTGTTTCCGAATTTCTTAGCAATATAGGCTGTTAAGATTGGAGTTAAAATCGCTGTTACGATTACTGAAGCTGTAATTTGAGTCGTTGCAGTTGCTTCGATTCCTTTGAACGTTGCATCTACTGCTGAAAGTGCAGCTGGTGTAGCAATAGCGCTGGCTGCCGTACTTGAAATGGCAGCACCAGCAACCCCGTTCCCACCTGTTAAGCGGTCTGCTGCGATGGAGGCAATACCACCAACGAGTGTAGTAATCACCCCTAGCAAAATACCAGGTAGACCCCCTTCAAGGATTTGACCAAAGCTCATGTTTGCCCCTAAACAGAAACCAACCACGATAATGATAGCTGTAATCCCGTTTGAGAGTACTTTTTTCATGTAAGGGAAGGCATTTCCTAACGCAATCCCTAACACAAGTGGTAATACCGTTCCGACTAAGTTCCAAATCGAGATGTTTGCAAGGCCGGCACTACTTAATACGGCCATTGTTACCATTGGTCCAACGCTTAATGTTGTAATTCCAACGGCTCCAGCATCGATTTCGTCCCCGTACACATCTACAATCCCCGCATACATGGCATTATTAGCTACAGAGATGGCACCGATAACGGCAACAGCGCTAAGCCCGAGGAAGTTGTCATTAAATACTTTCGCAACCAATAACCCCAAGACTACAGATACGGCAATTTTCGCTAAAATAATTGCTGCCCCACGTCCAACAGCTTTTGGTGTGTTTTTAAGAGAAATGGTCCCCCCGATAATGAAGAGGAATGCCCCAACAAGTGGTCCAGCACCTTTCACGATTGGAGTGGTAAATCCACCAATTTGTAATATTTGAGGGAAAAATGTATTAATCACACATCCAATAAACATTGGAATAATGATAGTATCCCCAGGAATTTTAATCTTTTTCATACTGTTCACAGTCCTTCTCTGATTTGGAATAAGAATCTAGCTAAAATCAGCCATCTAATGTGATACCGCCATCGCAGTCACCAATTTCCCCTGTAACAAAACTTGCAAGATCACTTGCAAAGAAGAGAATCATTTGAGCAATTTCAACTGGTTCTGCACGACGTCCAAGAGGAATCATACTGATTACTTTTTGGCTCTTTTCTTTATCTTCTGATAATACTGTTGTCATATCTGTACGAGTGAATGAAGGACATACAGCATTACATGCGATATTGTATTTACCGCCTTCTTTAGCAACGGCTTTTGTTAGTCCATTTAAACCAGCTTTAGAAGAAGCGTAAGCAGCAGTTCCTAATAATCCACCACCCAGTTTCGCAGCAACGGAAGATACGTTTACGATACGTCCACCTTTGTTTTCGATAAAGTGAGGGAAAATGGTGCTAATGGTTGAGAAGCATCCTGAAAGATTGATACGGATTGTTCTTTCCCATTCTTCGTATGTTAATTGATCGAATGGTTTTGCACTAATCACTCCAGCGCAGTTCACTAAGATATCGACTTTGCGTTCTGCTAAAATTTCATTCATGCTTTTTACGATAGATTCATGATTTCCTAAATCCATGTATTTGAAGCTTGTGTGTTCTGGTCCGAATTCTTCAACAGTTTTGTTTGCTGCAGCTTCATTAATATCTGCAATGACTACAAAACCGCCACCTTCAACGATACCTCGAACGATTTCTTTACCAATACCATTTGCCCCACCAGTGACAATGGCAACTTTACCTGTAAAATCCATAAGATCACGTCCTTTGATTTGATATGTTCATCATATCACTAAACAATGAACATTCGACTCTTTTTATGGTTATCATTTGTTAACTTTTCAAATTGTTTGTAGTCGAATTAATGTTCCTATACCAGATCTAAACCCGCAGTATCAAAAGGTTTCTACATAACAAAATAGCCCACGAACAAATCGTAGACTGTTTTGTGTACCATAAATAATATTTTATTTTTTAAAATTGAATATAAACATTATATGAGCAAACTTCTCTTAAATAATGGACTAAATCAATGACATTGTCCTGTAAATTACCAAGAGAAACTTCTTCTTTTTTCTTACGGTTCTCATTGAAGAACGAAAATTGATATTTCGCGCCCCATTTTGATTTTTGACGAATTACGGATGCACTGACTACTTTTTCTAAGTCTACTACCCTGAACTCCGTCCCAAAAGAAACCAAAATTCCGTCTTTGACAAGTACCCCAAGTTGATCATCAAGATACTCCGCATCATCCAATAAACGTTTCATATCATCTTGATAGTCAGGGAAAAGCTCATCAAAACGAGCATAGTGTTTTTTTATTTGGCGAACGCGAACGATTTGCCACACCAATACAATGACAAAAAACACGATTACCACCATTAACATCACGATGTCGAAAAATCTATCTGAATTATTCGTAATGGTTAAATAATGGGTTTTGTCCAATTTATCGAGAGTCGCCTGCACCGAAAGTGGGCTCAGTTTGAATTTTTCTTCAAATTTTTCCTTCATTTCTTGCGTAATATGTGTTTTGACGCTAGATCTCCCTTTTTTCTCTTTCTCAGCAACTACACGGATATTCAAGTAGAAGTCAGATGTGGCGAGCGCGTTCGTTTTATCCGGAAGCGCCTCTTTAAATTCTAGAATTTGTTTAATTTCAGAAGTATCTGTTTTTAAAAACGACACTCCATAATTATGTTTCACTAAATAATATGTTTCATCGTCTATCTCTATCGGACTTGGGTCAATATCTAACACTTTAATTGAACTAGACGATGAATCTTTTTCCATTTCATAAATGATTCCATGTTCGTATAATTCACGTCCACTCATAAAGCCAAATGAAACTACAATCCCCACCATTGCCACAATTAATCCTAACAGGACCGTGAGTATCCACATTCCCCATGTTCGTCTTAAAATCCCTTTATGCATCCTGGCCCCTCTTACTTTCTATTGAAATTTTTAACTCATCTTCTTTGAACCGCATATCCACTACTATTAAAACGATATTGATATTTTGGTTCCTTCTTTTTCATTCAAATACTCCACTAATTGGCGAACATCTTCTAGACGATTCTTCAATTGAATGGTTACTTTCTTATTCCCTCTAAATCCAAAATCAATGGCATAGGTAACACTGCTTTTTGCCAATTGGCGACGAACTTCAACATTTCGTACTTCACGTAGCTTAATCACTCTAAAATCGTTATTATAGCAAACTAATTTGTGATCCTTCACCAGTACTTTTAGAATAGGATCATGAAAATCTGCATCCATTGGTAAAGACTTCATATTTAGTGCATATCTCGGAAACTCTTTATCGAACATCTCGTAATGTTCCTTCAAAGACCGTACTCGTTTATACGCACCGTAAAAGTATGCTAGTGCTATTAAAATGACAAAAAGAGTAACCGCCGTCTCCACTATACGATTTGTAAAAGATGTCAGTGTTAAATAATGAAGGAAATCTAGTTCTAATGTGTTTCCTAGCGTTCCTTTCTGATATTGGGTCATAATTGCTTTTATCAATGCTGCTGGTATATGGACGGTAGTACTCCCTCTACGACCTTTCGTCACTGCTGGTGTTACACGAACATTTAAATAAATACTCTTATCTCTTAAAGGCTCCCATCCCTTTGGATTCTCTTTTTTCAAATCCAATAACTGCTGAATGTCATTGGACTTTGCTTGAAGAGGTGTAACCCCTTTTTCATGCTTTACTAAATAATATTCGTTTGCATCGTAAGTGACGGCCTCTAAGTCTATATCCAACACACGAATCGCAACGGACGTTCCCGCATGATTCAAATGATAAATATCCCCCGCCTTATAGAGCGCCTCTCCTTCCATGTATCCTTTCACGGTTCCAAACAGAAAGAAAATTCCTATCATTGCTAAGACAAGAGCTGCACACCAGAGGGAGAGCGTTCTTCTTAAATATCCTTTATGCACTACTAACTCCACTTCCTTAAGTTTGTTCCTATACAGAATGAATATTGATTGTATATATGGATAGGAAACAAATGATTCAAAAATAAACTGTTCAACCCATTATAAATTAAAAGAAGTAAAAAAACATCTGATAATATAGTCTATCATTGGAATGAAAGAGGCTGCCCTCTAAGATAATCCCCCCGAGATGCAGCCTTCAAATCGTTCTATTCAGTTGTAGCGTTGTTTTGATTGGAATCTTCTTCATTCCCAATCACTTTATCTAAGTACTGTTTTTTTATCGTTAAAGCTTTACGAATGGCAAGTGCAGAAGCGATTAAAAGAATGAAGGTTAACCAAATCCATGTAGTAAATTCATCAGGGAAGCTGGCCCCAGCAAAAACAAGATAGATTGCCAACGCGACTACAAAAATATGAATGACCTGCCAGCGACCAAAAGACTTCACTTCTTTATAATACTTGTCTTTTTCATCTTCAGTCAGTTCGATTTTTTGACTTTTAGTCGTATTTTCTTCTAAGAGCAAGTAATCTGTCGTTACTTGAAAGATAGTACTTAACTCAATAATCTTCTCGATTTCTGGAAGAGCTTGACCGGATTCCCATTTAGAAATGCTTTGACGGGAAACTTTAATTTGTTCCGCTAACGTTTCTTGTGACCATCCTTTTTCTTTTCTAAGATGATATATTTTTTCAGCGAGTTTCATCATTTCATCCTCCTTTATTCTATTCTAATCCTAACAATTTTATCTCAACTTGAAAATACAGCCTCCTAACTTTTTTGTCAACTAATGGTTGCACCTTCAGTTGCACTTTAAAACAGCAGAAAAATCAAGCATTCATACAGCCAGATAAACCAAAAAAGCTCTAAACACCCAAGCAGTGTTTAAAGCTTTAATCCTTATTTCTCGCGTTGAGATTTAATCTCATCAATTAAGCTTTGTAGTTCAGCTTCTTCGAAATGATATTTTTCGCCACAGAAATGACACACCACTTCTGCACCGTGATCTTCGTCAATGAGATGTTGTAAGTCATCTACTCCAATCGACATCAATCCTGCACTGAAACGTTCACGCGTACAGCCGCAATGGAACTTCACAGGCATCTCTTCTAATTCACGAATGTTTTCCGAACCTAATAATCGATTTAAAATATCGCGCGGTTGTTCTTGTTGGTCAATCAATTTTGAGACCATTGGAATTTCGTTAATACGACGTTCAATTTCTGAAATCGTCGCTTCGCTAGCTCCTGGCAATAATTGAATCATAAAGCCACCTGCTGCACGAACCGTTTCATCTGGATTGACAAGAACGGATACCCCAACAGCTCCATTAATTTGTTCTGAAACTGCTAAGTAATACGTAAAGTCCATTCCGAGTTCCCCGTCCACAATGGGCACTTGACCAGAAAACGGTTCTCTCATGTTTAAGTCTTTGATAACGGTAATGGTTCCATTTGTTCCAACAACCCCACGGACATCTAATTTTCCTTTGTCGTTTAACTCAAGGCTGACATGAGGATTCGTGATATAACCACGCATTTCCCCGCGGCCATTCGCATCGGCCATGATTTTTCCACCAGGGCCATCCCCATTCACTTGAACCGTGATGCGTTCGTCGCCTTTTAAACTGCTTGCTAATAATTGCGTTCCGATGATCGTACGTCCAAGCGCTGCTGTTGCAGAACTCCAAGTTCCGTGTCTGCGTTGGGCCTCTGCAATTGCATCTGTTGCTACCATAGCAACGGCTTTAACCTCATCATTGAATGCTAATACTTTTAATAATGAATCTGCCATTTGTTTCTCCTTTTTTAAAAGAAAAGAGCTGTGACAACAGCCTCAGCTCTCTTTTTCTTTCTATTATTCTTCTTTGTTTTCATCCTCAAGTTCGCTTGGAGCTGGCGTAACATCTGCTACTTCCACTTCCTCGTCCTCTTTTGGATTTTCTTTACCTTCTGCTTGTTTTGCATCACGTTTTGCTAAGGCTTTTTTTGTTTCTTCAAAACTTGCCGCTTCTGATTCGCTTGGATATTCATCTTCCACGATTGTAGCTGGCATTTCACCTGTTTCAAAAAGTGATTTGATTGTACGTTCATCTAATGTTTCTAATTCTAGAAGTTTTTGAGCAATTAATTCTAATTGGTCTTTATGTTCTTCAAGAATTTGAAGAGCTTTTTCATGCGCTTCTTTCATGATACGACGTACTGCATTGTCAATTTCAAACGCCACTTGATCTGAGTAACCTTTTGTTTGACCATAGTCACGTCCGATAAATACTTGATGATTTCCTTCGTATTGAACCGTTCCTAATTCGTCCACCATTCCGTACTCTGTAATCATGCTACGAACGATAGCTGTTGCTTGTTCAAAGTCGTTACTTGCTCCAGTAGTCTTCACGCCAAAGATAAACTCTTCAGCAGCACGACCACCAAGCAGTCCAACTACTTGTTCGAACAGTTCTTCTTTTGTCATTAAGAAACGATCTTCTTTTGGAAGCATGATGGCATATCCGCCAGCACGTCCACGAGGGACAATCGTTACTTTATGAACCACACGTGCATCGCTTAAGACCATACCAACAATTGTATGACCTGCCTCGTGGTAAGCCACCATTTCGCGTTCTTTCTTGCTGATAGCACGGTCTTTTTTGGCTGGACCAGCAATTACACGGTCATGTGCTTCATCCACGTCTAAAGCGTCAATGGCTGTTTTATCACGACGAGCCGCTACTAAAGCTGCTTCGTTTAACAAGTTTTCAAGCTCTGCTCCAGAGAATCCTGGAGTTTGTTGTGCAATTACTTTTAAGTCCACGTCTTTTGCAAGTTTCTTATTGCGTGCGTGTACTTTTAGAATCGCTTCACGGCCTTTCACATCTGGACGACCTACTAAGATTTGACGGTCAAAACGTCCTGGACGAAGTAAGGCTGGGTCTAATACGTCTGAACGGTTCGTTGCGGCAATCACGATAATTCCCTCTGTTCCTTCGAATCCGTCCATTTCAACGAGCAATTGGTTTAATGTTTGTTCACGTTCGTCGTGTCCGCCACCCATTCCTGCACCACGTTGACGACCAACGGCATCGATTTCATCAATAAAGATAATTGCTGGAGCATTTTTCTTCGCGTTTTCGAATAAGTCACGAACACGGCTTGCCCCAACCCCTACAAACATTTCTACGAATTCAGAACCTGAAATCGAGAAGAAAGGTACGTTTGCTTCACCGGCAACGGCTTTTGCAAGAAGGGTTTTCCCTGTTCCTGGAGGGCCCTCAAGAAGTACTCCGGCAGGAATACGAGCACCAAGCGCTGTAAATTTACGTGGGTCTTTTAAGAATTCTACCACTTCTACAAGCTCTTGTTTTTCTTCTTCAGCACCGGCTACATCAGAGAAGCGCACTTTTACGTTTTGTTTCTTCTGATTGGTTGCACGGCTCTTACCGAAGTTCATTGGATTGTTACGTCCACCTTGACCACCTTGGCTCATAAACATGCTATAAAGCAAGAAGCCCAAGATTCCCAGCGGAATAACCACTTGGATCAGTGCTGCAATCCATACTCCTGTAGAACTTTCTGGTAAAGATTCCACTTTTGTGTTTTTTGATTGAGCAGCTTCATTAATTTCTTTTATAGTAGAGTCATTTGGCAATACTGTTGTTTTGAATTGTGTACTCTTTGTAGAACGATTATCAAAAATTGATAATCCTTTTTGATTTTTAGCTTCCTCTGTAGTTTGTTCCTTAGGATCTGTATATTCCCCAGTAATCGTATAAACAGAGTTTGAATATTGCATTTTTAATTCTTTAATTTCGCCTTTTTTCAAACTTTGCATAAATTCTGTATAAGAAATATCTGCTACAGAGCCTTTCGAATTGCCATTGAACATTCCTACAAAAATGACAATCGCACCGAAAATAAGCATATATAGTAAACTTGATCTAAAAATTGATCGGTTATTATTTGTATTCATTGGACCTCCTCATCTTCTTAAAAAAGAAGAACGATAGTATTCTTAACTACCGCTCCATCATAACATATTTGACTTTTATTGACGAATAGTTTAACTCATTCTTAATTTTCGTAGAATTCTGGTTTCAATACGCCGATACAAGGGAGATTACGATAAAATTGTTTGAAGTCCAATCCATAACCTACAACAAATTTATTTGGAACTTCAATTCCAACATAATCTGCTTCGATGGCTTCTTCACGACGTTCCGGTTTATCTAATAAAGTGACCACTTTTACACTTGCTGCTTGACGGTGTTTTAAAAGTTCAACTATATGAGATAAAGTACGACCAGTATCGATAATGTCTTCTACGATAATTACGTGGCGATCTTTAACGCTTTGACCTAAGTCTTTCAAAATACGGACTTCTCCACTTGATTCAAATTCATTTCCATAACTAGATACATCCATGAAATCAATTTCTAAGTTACAGTCCATCGCACGAACTAAATCTGCCATAAAGAAAATAGCACCCTTAAGAATACAAATGACTAACGGATCTTTCCCACGGTAATCATCCGCTAAAGTAGCACCTAATTTCTTGATTGTTTCTTGTAATTGTTCTTCTGATACTAAAATTTCTGCCATATCATTTTTTAACATGTGTGCACCTCGTTTTGTTTTCGTAAGATAGAATCATTTTACCAGTTTCCTCCTCAAAGGACAACGGATGAGCATAGCGATAACCTAAAATTGCACGAATTTTTTTTGTAGCATCCTCGACGACCCAAATTTGTTTTCGTTCTTCAAGCGGAATCTTTGAATTGATAAACCATCTGGAAATTTTTTGATGTTTCGTTCCTTCTGCATTCAGTGCAATTTTATCTCCAGCTTTTGCATGACGAATGGTTAGTGGAAAATCCTCTTTATTCACTGGAAAAGCAAATTCTGAAGACGTCTTCCCTGTTGTAAGCAAAATTTGTTCATCTTCATTTGGACGAATTAATGTATCCTCTGGCTTGAAGAGTACGTATTCAATATTTGGAACGACTCTAGGTCTTCCTTTTTCAAATGAACATTCTTCATAACGTTTCTTAAACTTCCATCCATTTGACAAATCTAGAGTGAGCTGCGCTTTATTCGAACCTATCTTTTCCAAAATTTGTTCCATCTGGACAACTGAAATCGTTGTATCCATTTGGATGAGAACTTGTTGCAAGAGTAATCGTTGCATTTCTACAGGTTCCTTTAGGAATGCTTCGCGGTGGAATAAAACTCTTTTCTTTCCTTTTTGGAATAACAGCTCCTGTTTTTCCTCTAAAATTGGCATTAAGCAGGCCACGGCATCCGCAATCATCTGTGCACTCTTTTGGAAGTGACTTCCGGCATTTGGATTTTCCTCCTTTAGGAAAGGAACCACATGATGACGATATCTATTTCTTGTATAATTGTCCGATTCGTTCGATTCGTCCTCTAAATAAGGAACTTGATGTGTTTCGGCTTCTTGGTATAACTCTTTTTTATCCAGTGATAGGAAGGGGCGTAAAATCGTCATTCCTTTCACCTGACGAATTTCCTTCATCCCAGACAATCCTTCCAATGTACTTCCTCTAGACCACTTCATTAAAATGGTTTCGAGTTGATCATCTTGGTGATGTGCTAATACTAAATAATGGGCTTGATGATTCTTTAAAACTTCCTTAAAAAATTCATAACGAAAATTTCTTAAGATACTTTCTGAAGCTTTTTCTTCCTTCGTTTCCTTCCAATTTTTTATTTCAAATGGAATTTGACGCGATTTACAAAAACGACGGACTAATTGTTCTTCATCCATCGATTGTGCTCGAAGTCCATAGTTCACATGCGCAACCACAATATGGTTTTTCGCATCGTCTTCGAACAAGAGAGCCATCGCATTCAACAAGACCATCGAATCGACTCCGCCCGATACAGCGAGAACATATTTTTGATGAGTATACTCAGGTACTCTTTTTCTAAAGAAGCTGGCAAATTGATGTTGCATAGGTCTCTCCTTTCTGTCAAAAAAATCTCCTCTAGCATGCACTAGAAGAGATTAGGATAGTCATTATGAACGGCGACCGCCACGGCCTCCACGTTTCCCTTCAGTGTTACGTTTCAATGAAGTTAAACGATCTTCAGAGTCTTTCAAGAAGGAACTCATTAATGAATCAAAATCAGTTGCCTTTGATTGCGAAGGAGATTTCTTTTCATATGGAGCAGCTGATTTCCCAGCAAAGCGATTTTTCTTGAAATCTTGTGAATCTTGATTACGTGGTGTGAAAGTTTTTTTGTTTTTAGATTTGTCTTCAGAATCTTCCTTTGGTTTATCAACGGCACGACGAATCGATAAACTAATTTTGCCGTCGTCAGCAATTGTCATGACTTTCACTTTAACTTCGTCTCCAACCTTCAAAACTTCTTTGATATCTTGGATAAACGAATCTGAAACCTCACTGATGTGAACAAGACCTGTTTTACGATTTCCTAAATCGACAAAAACTCCAAAATTTGTAATTCCGGTAACTTTACCTGGGATTACGTTTCCTACTTCGATTGACATATAAAAAGCGTTCCTCCTTCATTTTTATCCTTTTTATACACGCTCACGTATAAAAAGGGTTCATTGCCTTATCGGTTTTGTGTGGTTACTTTAACAACAGTTTCCCCTTGTTCCACTTCTTCTTTGACTTGTTGCGCTTTGTTTTCAGCAGTGTCGTTAGGCGTACTAAAAATAATTTCACCATTTTTGCTTAAATAGTATTCACTACGCGCTAACTTCGCAATGTATTCATCGCTTTGAAGAAGTTCAACTTGCTGTGTTAAAGATTCTTTTTGTTTTTCAGCGAATTCTTTTTCAGCTTTTGCCTTTTCGATTTTTTGATCTAATTGATTCGCCTGTTGTAATTGATTCCCAATACCGACAATCATCACTCCGGATATGGCAATTAATGCAATCACAATCAGTTTGGTTACTAGTGAATGACTTTTCCAAACTGGCGAAGAAGTTTTTTGTTTTCTTTTTTGGTTGATAGAAACGATATTCGAATTTGTGGATTGATTTTGTTGCTTCACCTTAATTGTCTCCTTTTTAACTTATACACAATGAGTATAACAAGAATGAGCCTTATCGTCTATGATAACACTAAGAATTTTTTATTTTTTTATGATTATCCCTGTTTTTTAAGGATGGACTTTCCTTCTAAAATTTCTTAAAAACGATTTCTTTAAAAATAAATACCGCAGAGAAGCTCTCTGCGGCAAGAAAAAAATTAGTTCACATCTTCAGTCCGTAATTTAACACGCTTTATTACGACTTGATTTTCCGTTTCACGAATGTAATTTTTTAAGTTTTCAATGACAATCTCTTCATCATTTTGAATCCGAATTACTAGTTCATACTTCTCATCGTCTAATTCTCTCGCTTCAACTTGTATGGATTGATAATCCCCAAAATGACAATAATTATAAATAGATTGTACAATTGTTGGATTTGGAATTTCACAGTAAATATTTACCTGACGGC
>CAJPNA010000002.1 GCA_905371865.1 uncultured Carnobacterium sp. | reverse complement strand
GGTATTTTTATTAAAAATAGAAATTGAGTCTTTTATTTTTTAAAAGGAGTAGTATAATAAAGATGAATGAAAGCGGTTAATTTATTATTTTGCATTTGATACGAAGGATGTGAATATAGAAATGCCTAAGAAAAGACTTTTATATGTTTTGATGCTGTTTGGTTATATTGCTAACAGTTTAGTATTGGGGCGTTTTAGCTTCGCTGATTTAGCAAAAATTTTCCTATATTGGTCAGTTGTATTTGGTATGTGGGGGGTAGCGGACTATTTTTATAATAAGAATAAAAGTAGTGCGGAGAGTAGTTAGTTGGATGATTTAATAAAGGAAAGGTGAGAGTAATGAGATACCTATTTTATCTAATTTGGATTCTTTTGCTTTGTTTCGGAATCTATTTACGGAAAAGGGAAGTTGTCGTTGTCCCTAGATGGATAGAGATTTCATCAGCTGCTCTATTTTTAATATTCTTTTGGCTGTACGTGATGCTTTGGATGTAAACAAACGATGGGGTCTCCTTTATAGTGAAGGAGGCTCTTTTTATTGCATTTAACCGATTTATTATATTGCATATAGGGGGAAAGAGGAGTACCATTAAGCTTTAGTTTTATTCCAGCGAGTTTGTAGTGATTCGCAAGATATTTTTATGCTTTCTTTTTTTTGATAAACTGCTGCGATGTTATCGGCAATGCTTAGGAAGGGAACGCAAGGGGTGTGTGCTTCATTATCGGAGTAAGTTTAGCGATTCTGATTGGTTCGCTATTAGTATAATTCAATTTTCTATTTATCGATAAAAACTCGATTCTTTTAGGATTTTTTTAAACAGTTATAGTTGGAGTTAAAAGTTTAAGATTGAAGCTTTTTCTCACAAAGTGGTTGACAGAAGCGAGGTAGGGTAGTATATTGTAAAACGTAATAAATACGATTTAGAATATTTTTGGGGGAAATTTGATGAAATTACTAAAGAAATCACTCTTAATTGGAAGTGCCAGTATCGCTCTATTAGGCGGATTTGTTTGGGTGAATCAACAAGGCGCTGTGAAACAAGAAGAACCAGTTGCAGAGGATACAACAAAAGAAGAAATCGATAAGGAAAAAATGGCCAAATACGAGAAAGCGGCTGAAGAAATTAAAAAGAATAAACCTAAAACGATCGTGGGTGAAGTTTTTACGAATGGATATCTTAAAAAACACGGAGATCACTATCATTTCGTCTATGGAGAAGTTCCAAAAGATGCTATTTTCGAGCATAAAAATGGGAAGACTCCTTATCCATTGAATTCTAACGAGGACCATTATACTTTTGATTTCAAAGATGTTGTTGAGGAGAATGAGCTTGGATATGTGGTGAGACACGGGGATCATTACCACTTTATTTATAAAAGCCAATTGAATCAGACCGCTCATTCGTTATCTTCACCAGGTCTAGTTCAATCCAATTTTGGAGGAACAACAGGAGCATTCCTGTCAACGTCTCCTTCAACTTCAAAAGAGGAGAATCAAACACCTGATACCTCTTCAAGTGAAAAACAATTTCCAGGAATTCATTATCCTACGAGCGATGGATTTTTATTTGATGGAAATCATATTATTGGAAAAACAAGCAAGTATTTACTAGTTGCTCATAATGGTAGTTTAAAAGATGTTCATGTAATTCCTTATGAGCAACTCGTAAATAGTCAATGGGAATATTTGATCCCTAAAGAAAATCTAGAAGAAGCCAGAGCGCGGTATTATGGTCGAAAGGTCGAGGAAGCACCCGATACTAACGAACCAAGTACCACTCAGGAAGTTACTCCTTCAGAAAATACGACTCAGGAAAATAAAGAGGATAAAGAGTTAGAGAGAAAAATTGAGGAAAAAATTGCTCGAATTATGAAAGAATATGGGGTTAAACGAGACCAAATTGTAGTCGATAAGGAAAAAAATTCCATTATTTATCCTCATGGAGATCATCATCATGCAGAACCTATTGATGAGAGTAAACCGTTTAGTGGTGGGCATTCTCATCATGATTATGAAACCTCTAAACCAGAAGATGGAGTAACCAAAAAACAGAATAATAAAGTGTATTCTGGTGCGGAATTAGAAGAAGCAATTGCGCTCTTGAAAGCAAGCACTTTTAATAATCAGGCATTTACTTTAGCCAATGGGCAGAAGCGTGTTTCATTCACATTTGCTCCAGGAATCGATGAGAAATTAGGAACGAATATGATTGTAAAACTCACAACTCCAGACGGTCATCAATTAGAGAAACTATCTGGGCGAGTGTTTGGAGATGGAGTTGGAAATATTGCCAATTTTGAACTTCTTAAATCATATCTTCCAGGAGAAACATTTAAATATAGTATTACTTCAAAAGATTATCCAGAAGTTCATTATGAAGGAACGTTCACAGTGACTGCATCTCTTGCTTATGAAATGGCTAGTCATACTATTTTCTATCCGTTTTATGCCGGGGACACTCATCTCAGATTGAAACCACAGTATAAGATTCCGGGAGGAACAGAAGCATTGGTTCGTGTGTTTGATGAGTTCCACGGAACACCATACTTGGAAAATAACTATAAAGTAGGGGAAATACAGTTGCCGATTCCTGAATCCTATAAAGGAGTCACTTCTACTCCGGGGAATGTCATTCGAGTGACTTTTATGGCGAACCCTTACGAAGAAAATGAATCATATTATGTGGTTGAAGTTCCAGTCTTAGATCCAAAACAAAAGACGGAAGAACCGGGAGTGCTCAAACAATTCCAAGAGCATGCGCAAAAAGATGCAGAAAAAACAGAACCATCCACAGTAAATACAGGGGAAAAGGGACAAGGAGAAAAAGAAAAACAACCAGAAGAGGCGCCGCAAAGTACTTCAGAAGAACAAAAGGAAACAACGAAAGAAGAGAAACCTTCAGACTCAACGTCTAAGCCAAGTGATTCGCAATCCCAACCTGAAACTCCATCGACTCCAAAGCCTCATGAAAATGAAGGTACAGAGCCTAGTTTAGATTCAGGAGAGAATGACGAGCCTGCAGTGGATCCTGTCCAAGAAAAACTTGCTAAGTTTGCTGCTAGTTATGGAGTAGGATTAGATAGTTTAGTCTTTAATATGGATGGAACGGCGGAATTACGCTTGCCAGACGGAAGGTCCATTCCAATCAATATGGCGGATTTTACAAAATAAGAGGGTATTAGAAAAAGACGGTAAGAATACCGTCTTTTTTGATGGAAACAAAATATAAAGGATATTGTTTCTTTTTTATTAAATCGTATTGCATCCGTTTCTGAAGAGGAGTACGATAAGAATATTAAGATTAAAGGAGATGAAGTGATGTTTACGTTAACAAAGGAATTGACGAAACAATATAAAGAAAGTTTTCAAAGTAAGCCAGAGCGTATTGTGGCGCAAAATGCTGCGGTGAAGAATGGCTTGAAAGGTGCCAGCGAAACGGTCGCTTCTGTTGTGGAAAATCAGCCGGTGTATTCGATTGATTTAAAACACGGGAAAGTAGCCAACCAAAAGGCTTCAGGTCGTTGCTGGATGTTTGCGGCGCTGAATACATTCCGCCACAGACTTTTTAATAACTTCAAGCTCGAAGAATTTGAACTCTCACAAAGCTATACATTCTTCTGGGATAAATACGAAAAGGCCAATTATTTCCATGAAAATATTTTAAAAACAGCGGGCGAACCGGTGACAAGCCGCAATGTAGCCTTCCTTTTACAAACGCCTCAACAAGACGGTGGGCAATGGGATATGATCGTGTCTATCTTCAAGAAATATGGGGTTGTGCCAAAGAGTGTGATGCCGGAAAGTTTTTCAAGCTCGGCTTCAAGCGATTTGAACAAATACTTAAATAAAAAACTTCGCCAAGACGCAAAAGTGCTTCGCGACCTAGTGGCAAGAGGTGCTAGCGAAGAGGAAATCAACGAAACGCGTAAACAATTAATGCAAGAAGTGTACGACTTACTAAGCGTGACTCTTGGAACTCCGCCAGAAACATTCGACTTCGAATATCGCGATAAAGACAAGGAATTCCACCGTCACTTGAATTTGACACCACAAAGCTTCTTCGAACAATTCGTGGGCTTGAACTTGGACGATTACGTGTCTATCATCAACTCACCAACAACGGACAAACCATTCAACCGTTCATACACTGTTGACATGCTTGGAAATGTCGTTGGGAACCAAGTTCGTTACTTGAACTTAGACATGGCAACGTTCAAAGAATTAGCGATTCGCCAATTAGAACAAGGCGAGTCAGTCTGGTTCGGTTGCGATGTTGGTCAATCTTCAAACCGCAGCAATGGCCGTCTTGCGCTGAATAACTTTGACCTTCAAGGCTTAACTGGAATCGACTATTCACTTACTAAAGGAGAACGTCTTGAATACGGCGATAGCTTAATGACACACGCGATGGTATTAACAGGGGTGAACCTTGTCGATGGTAAACCTAATCGCTGGAAAGTGGAAAATAGTTGGGGTGAAGAATCTGGGGTTGAAGGGTTCTGGATGATGAGCGATGCGTGGATGGATGAGTATACGTATCAGATCGTTATCAGAAAAGACTTGCTTACAAAAGAGCAACTCGACGCCTTCAACAGCGAACCAATTGTGTTAGCCCCATGGGATCCAATGGGGTCTCTAGCCTAGGATGTGAGACATCGCGCTCAGAAATGGACCGTTGGACTGGAACGCCGTAAGGGACTCGGAATGAGTCGTGCGGACGTTTCAGGAAACGCACGCCATTTCTGCGATGGCGAGCTCAACTACAAAGGATGTGAGACATCGCGCTCAGAAATGGACCGTTGGACCGGAACGCCGGAAAGGACTCGGAACGAGTCGTGCGGACGTTTCGGGAAACGCACGCCATTTCTGCGATGGCGAGCTCAACTTCATCAATAAACTAAATCAGTGTCACTTTAAACATCTTCAGATGTATTAATAGTGGTAAATGTAAGGATACCACCTGAAGCCTGTAGTCTCCAGGTTCCCAAGCTTCAAACAGCTGCTAGGAAATAAATTTCTTAGCAGCTGTAATTCACATTGGGTATTTGTCCTTACAAATACCACTATATAATCTGAAGATGTTTTTCGTTCCACTGAAAAAGTTTGTGTTAAATTCTGTTCTTACGCTAGACTTGATGCTAATACAATTGGTTGTATAAAGCGGAGTTGTCTTTTGTTTTTTTTATGGCTAGGAGTGCAGAGTCCAGAGGGTTTTTGTTTTCTTTAGTTTAGGCAAAGTTAGACTGCATCCCATGGCTAACTCAATTGGTTGTGAAAAGTCGAGTTGTCTTTTGCTTTTGAGACTCCAGGAGTGCTGGGGGCGGTTTTCTGAAATTAACATATATGTTAATTAACATATATGTTAATTTAGGCAATAAAAAAGGTGGGTAAAGTCTTGGACTTTATCCACCTTTTGAGATTTAGTTGTTATTCGCTACGGAGCGATTCGACTGGATCTTTCTTTGCGGCGATACGCGAAGGAATTAAACCAGCCAAGACTGTAAGAACGATAGAAATGAGAATTAGGATAAGAGCGGCATCCCATGGTAATTGTGCAACTCCGTCGACCTTGGTTGTTTGTGCAACAATCGCATTAATAGGAAAAGTCGCAAGGAGCGTAATCGCGATACCGAGTACCCCGGAAATAAATCCTTCGATGGCAGTTTCTGCGGTAAAGATGCGACGGATATCTTTCTTCGAAGCTCCCATTGCACGTAAGATTCCAATTTCTTTTGTACGTTCGAGAACCGAGATGTACGTGATAATCGCAATCATAATCGATGAAACGATAAGGGAGATAGCCACGAAACCAACGAGCACCGTTGTAATCACACCCACCATTGTTGTAATGGATGACATGATGGTTTGAATATCGTCAGAGTAGGCGAGCACTTTGTCGTCTTCGCCGGCGTCTTTTTTCGCCGTGTTATAGGCGTTGATGAAGTCCTTCAATTCTTGTTTTTGTTGGAACGAAGAGGTGTAGAACTCGATGGCAGCCGGTTTGGATTTGTCGATAACCCCCAATTTTGCCAGGTTTTCTTCGTAAGTGGCAGCCAAGTTGTCGTTGTATTGTTGGACGTATTGCGCTTGTTGTTCAGGCGTCATTTTTGCCAATTGAATTTTTTCTTCTTCGGTTAAATCAGCCGAATTGAATGGTTTTGGGTCTTTAGCAAATTCTTTTCCAGTAAATACATTGATGGTTGGGTTGGCTTCTTGCTCCTTCACGATGTCACTATTTTGAATTTGCTCAGAAGTGTAATCGATAAGGGCGCTTGTATAGGCTACGCCGCCAGAAGGAGAGTTCACACTAGATCTTGTGCCTTCTTTTTGACGAAGAACACCGACAATTTTAAGCTCAAGGCCTTTCTCGATTTGTGTCTTCATATATGATTGGTTGTCAATTTTATTAATCCATTGGTTGTTTTCCTTAACGAATCGGTTTGTGTTGACAACGGCTTTGAATGTTTTTCCGATGAAATCGCTATATTGATACGTTTGCAATTTGAGTTCGTCCAGTTTTTTCGCATCGTTTAATTCGCTAGGATCTTTGATACGCAAGTTATAAAGGAGTAGATCACTGATTTGGTTATCTTCATCGACGATAAGGACGATTTCTGATTTATCTTTTGGCAAACGTCCTTCCAAAACATCGTACTGACTTTCTAACATGGCCGTATCACTCGAAAGTTCACTCCAATAGTCAATATTATGCAAGTAGCCTTTCATTGTTTGGTTAGAAGTTTCGACTTCATCTGCAAGAGTGGAAGGAAGGATACTTTTTGGACCATTGGAAGTATCGCTTTCATAAATGTAAGGTTGTAAATTGTATTGATAACGAACATCTTTTGTAAGAGCTTCGACTTGAGAAGCATTCTCTTCCAAATATTTTTTAAAAGAAGCTAAATCATTTTTACCAATTTGTTTTTTTAATAATTTTGTAAGGACAGTATTAACGCCAAGCTCATTATTCTCTTTATAAGGTTTCTCACCTAAATCAGGCGGAGTGGCTAGCAGATTGCTTTGGTTCTGCTCGCTAATCGTCAGTGGAAGAGAGACGAGGGTATCTTCTTGCACCTTCTTCACGTAGTCGCTCACACCATTCGAGAGGGCCAGGATAAGGGCAATCCCGATAATCCCGATAGAACCGGCAAAGGCAGTCAGGAAGGTACGGCCTTTCTTCGTCAATAAGTTATTAAACGAAAGGGCCAACGCCGTCATAAAGCTCATCTTCGTCTTGGTGAACTGAATATCGCCTTGTGTTATCTCCTCTGTTGGGTTGTACGGATCTGAGTCGCTCAAGATACTGCCATCCAATACTTGTACAATTCGAGTAGAATATTTTTCAGCAAGTTCTGGGTTATGCGTCACCATGATAACCAGACGTTCCTTGGCGATGTCTTTTAATAACTCCATGATTTGAACTGAAGTCTCGGAATCGAGCGCTCCTGTAGGTTCGTCAGCTAAAACGACTTTTGGATTATTCACAAGGGCACGCGCAATCGCGATTCGTTGCATTTGTCCCCCAGACATCTGACTTGGTTTCTTATATAAATGGTCTTTTAGACCAACTCGTTCGAGCGCTTCGATGGCACGTTTTTTGCGTTCTGCTTTTGAAACACCAGAGAGCGTCATCGCAATCTCGACGTTCGAGAGTGCCGTTTGGTGACCAATCAGATTATAGGATTGGAAAACAAATCCGATCGTGTGGTTTCTGTAGCTATCCCAATCGCGGTCTTTAAATTGCTTTGTTGATTTTCCTTGGATGAGTAAATCACCAGATGTGTATTGGTCGAGTCCACCGATGATATTTAATAGGGTGGTTTTCCCAGAACCCGATTGCCCGAGAATGGAGACAAACTCATTTTCACGGAAGCGAATCGAGATATCCTTCAACGCGTGAAACTCTTGATTAGCTGTATGATAAACTTTTGAAATATGTTGTAGTTGTAGCATCACCAAGCTCCTTTCATCAATGTCCCTAGTGTACCACAGTTGCGGAGTGTACACATAGGACTGAAGTAGGAAATTTAGTAAAAAGTTGGTAGGGGAAATGTTGAAACTCCTTATAAAATCTGTATAATAGGAATACAACAATAAAAAGGAGTTCAACGAATGACAATTGATAAAGTAGCTCTTATGGAGCAAGCAAAAGAAGTGTTAAAAAATGCCTACTGTCCGTATTCAAAATTTCCTGTAGGAGCTGCGGTTTTATATAAAGATGGCCGTGTGATTACAGGTGCGAATGTGGAGAATGTATCGTTTGGGGTGACAAACTGTGCAGAACGTAGCGCGATTTTCTACGGAGCTTCGCAAGGATACCGCCAAGGAGATATTGCAGCTATTGCAGTTGCAGGAAAGACAGAAGGCTTCCTACCTCCTTGTAACATTTGCCGTCAAGTCATGGTTGAATTCTGTGGACCAGAAACTCCAGTATTTCTATTGAATGGAAAAGGTGAAATTCTCGAATTAAAATTAGAAGAACTTGTACCTTATTCGTTTACTACGTTGACAATGTAATACTGAAATAAGACAACAAAAAGGGAGGCTTATGTCCTCCCTTTTTGTATTACATTTTCTAATTCTTTCTAACGTATTGACAACATTGTTCAAATTCAGGATAAGAATTAAACTCCATGGGCAAATAGGTCTGAACAAATAAGAATCTTTCCTGACAAATGTCAATTAGTGCAGCATTTTGGGATGTCTCTAAAATAGATAAGGTCCATTGTAGGTATAATTGAGGATAGACCTCTTGCGCAATTTCAAGTAAAGTATCGATTTGCTGGAGATTTTCTTGGCCGATTTGTTGATTCAATGTGTGAAGAGTCATCCATTTTTTTGAATCATAGTTTACTTCTTCCATAGTCATTTCTAATCGATTAAGAAAATCTGAAAAGTTGTCAGCAATCGTCATCCATTGATCCATTTCGGTGTCAACAAATCGAATACTGGGTTCCGTTTGAGAACCCTGTTGATAATCGAAGCAATAATAAATGGGGCCATCTTGGAAAAATATAACAAGATATTCAGGAAGACCGGTTTCTGTATCCTCCCACTCTTGACATAAAATACTTGGGAAATAGGGACCAGAAGTAAATCCGCAAATTCCATTACAAAGAGCATACTCTAATCCAAAACGAGTAGGTTCGCTTGTTTTAATCTTAGTTTTCTTTAAATAGCCGGCACCGTTTTCTTTAAGAAAAGAAAGATATTCTTTTGGAAGTGAAAAACGATGGAAGGATTGAAGTGTTTGTGGAATGGGAGAAAAAAAGTGATGTTGAATCATAGTACTCCTTTCTACGAAAAAATCCAACTAAAGTAGGATTTGTTTAGCAATAGTATCTGCTATCATCTACTTAATTCATTGTACACTCAATATAAAAAATATGGTACAATGAAGGTAACAAAAATAAAGGAGTGTTTAAAAATGACAATATTATATATTATTCTTGGAATTGTAGCGGTACTTATAATTTGGGCAATTGCTTCTTATAATGGTCTTGTGCAACAAAAAAACTGGGTAAAAGAAGCATGGTCACAAATTGATGTACAATTGCAACGTCGTAATGATTTAATCCCCAATCTTGTTGAAACAGTCAAAGGATACGCAAAACATGAACAAGATACATTAACTCAAGTGATTGCAATGAGAAATCAAATTGCTAATATGGGTAGTAATGTTTCGCCGCAAGAAAAAATGGATGCTTCAAATCAATTAACAGGAGCCTTAAAAACAATTTTTGCTCTAGCAGAAAGCTATCCTGAGTTAAAAGCAAATACTAGCTTCTTGAATCTTCAAGAAGAACTAACAAACACTGAAAATAAAATTTCGTATTCTCGTCAATTATACAATTCTAGTGTGGCCAAATATAATATCTCAATTCAATCCATTCCAACAAACATTATTGCTGGGTTTGGTGGATTTACAAAAGAAGATTTATTAGAAACTCCAGTAGAAGCTCGCAAAGTTCCTGAAGTTAAATTTTAATCAACATTCAATCTGAAGGAAGGAGTACTGATATGTTACATCAGCAAATTGCTTCTAATAAAAGAAGAACAATTGTTGTGATTGCTTTATATATGGTGCTCTTCATTGCGGTAGGAATCGGAGTTGGATATTCCACATTAAATAATGCAACAGCTGGAGTAATCCTTGCTGTAGTAATTGGTGGAATTTATTCATTGATGATGATTTCGAATGCGACAAATGTAGTGATGCAGTTAAATCATGCCCGAGAAATCACGGATAAAAATCAAGCGCCAATGTTATGGAATATTGTGACAGATATGTCGATGGTTGCTCAAGTTCCAATGCCTCGAGTGTTTATTATTCAAGATGAGTCTCCGAATGCTTTTGCAACAGGAAGTTCGCCTCAAACAGCTGCAGTAGCAGTGACAACAGGGTTACTTGAACGATTAAATCGTGAGGAATTGGAAGGCGTTATTGCTCATGAATTTGGGCATATTCGCAACTATGATGTTCGTTTACAAACCATCGCTATTGCGCTTGGAGCAGTCATAGCATTACTGGTTCAATTTGGTAGTCGAATGATGTTCTGGGGTGGCGGAAGAAGACGTAGTGATAATGATGATGAAGGCGGAGCCAATGCAATTTTTATGGTGATTGGTCTAGTTGCAATGATTCTTGGACCATTTATGTCGACGATTTTACAACTCGCATTATCCAGAAACCGTGAATATTTAGCGGATGCAACAGCAGTCGAATTTACAAGAAATCCTTATGGACTTATTTCTGCCCTAAGAAAGATTTCTGAAGCACCGCCAATGACGGAAGCGAATAAACAAAGTGCAACATTATACATTTCGAATCCGTTTGGAGAAAGTGGCGATTCGCTTTTTGCAACCCACCCTTCAACGGAAAACCGTATTAACCGTTTAGAAAAAATGTAAAATTTAGACTGGGGGCTTCCTCAGTCTTTTTGTTTTCAGAAAGTGGAACTTTTTAGCGATAAGGAAAGAGGTTAGGTGAATGTCGTTTATTAGAAAAAATGTACTACTGGAAGAGGGAACGTTCTTTTATTATCTACATGAAGAAAGCCTCTTTCACGAAGAATCTTATAAGGAATTATGTGCGTATATTGAAGAGTTGGAATCTATTTCATTAGAGGATTTTAAAGACCTTGTTTTTCTTCATCACCAAGTGATTCGTCATTTAGTGTATCATTTTGATCCTGTGGATATTGTTGAATTAAAAAGTTTCCCACCAGATTACTGGAAAGTGATTGACAGAATTGATTCTGCTGTGAAAAGAGTCACTCAAAAAGTAAAATTCAAAGAATAGGCGCCCTTATACAATGAGAGAAAAAGAGTTGAAGAAATCACTTCAACTCTTTTTGTGTGTAAAGGGTGGAAATTCTACTTTAGAATGTTGCTAAATTGTTACAAAAGAAAACGGTTCAATTGTAAAATGTAATCTAATTTATATGTTTTATAGTTTGAAAATCATTTATAATGGAGATTATAAAACTTAGGAGGTGGGAGTCTGTGGCAAAACAATTGTATATCCATTATGATAGCGTATCGAACCATGTGTTGGCGAAATCGATTTCGTTCCATTTGTCTGCCTTACCACAGTCTGAAATCCCTCAAAATATCCTCCTTTTGAATGGGAAATCTAGTCTTGCCACTCATGATGCTTATACTGGATTTATGTGGATTAAAGGACGCAAAAATGTGTTGGAATATCTTCAAGGTGTAGCAGAAGGAAAAGAAGCTCCATCAAACTGGGTTGATTTTGACTCTATTGAATTCGTTCATCAACTCACGCCGCAAGAGATTGCAGATCTACTCTATATCTCTCATGCGAAAACACATTTACACTCACCGTTTTTCTATAAATTACAAAATAATTTTATTTACCTATGTTTGGATAATGAATATTCTAAAGTGTATTATCGAAAAATCGAACAGTTTTTACCACTCTTATCAAGACAAGTACAAATTGAGATGACGGATATTTTAAATCAATCACCGAAGTTTTTCTTCTTTGGTTCTGAAAAAGAAGCAGAAGCGATTTCGATTGAAGCTTTGAAAGAAATGATGCCTCTTTACCGCGAAGGAATCAGTTTGGCATTTGATCAAGTGAATAAGCAAGAGGATATTTATGAAATACCGATTTTCTTGACGGAAGATCGTTACCATTACGCAAATAAAGCAGTGACACAAAACGTGCGCATTGGACAATTAACGTATAACGAAACGTATCAAAATTGGAAAATTTCAGCAAAATTACCAATGACGGATGCCATTTAAAACACTTTTCAAAGAGAATCTTTGGAAAGTGTTTTTTGTTGGTTTTGTCTGAACTTGTAAGGCTTCCGCCGTTTTGTTATACTGTAACGTGCAAGGTTATTATCTAAAATAACAGACATGGACCACATAGATTGGTCATTCGCTGGAAGCGAATAGTTTGGAGGATTCATATGAAAGTTGTTGTCATTTATGGCGGAAAAAGTGCCGAGCATGATATTTCAATCTTAACGGCAGGATCAATTATTAAAGAGATTTATTTTGAATATTACGATGTAGAGCCCGTGTATATTACAAAAGAAGGAACTTGGTTAAAAGGGGAAGCATTAAAGGCTCCAGTTGCCTTTGATCAAGCACTTCGTTTAACAGAAGGACCCAAAGCTCGTTTTGCAACGGTTGAAGGGGAAGTATCCACAGGAATTCGCATTCAACCAAGTGATATTGCTGGACCAGATACAGTCGTTTTTCCAATTTTACATGGACCAAACGGAGAAGACGGGACCATTCAAGGACTATTTGAAATTCTAGATTTACCTTATGTAGGATGTGGTGTTTTAGCAAGTGCCAATGGGATGGATAAAATCGCTAGTAAGCACCTCTTCCAACAAGCAGGGATTCCACAAGTGCCATTTGTTCCTTTTGTAAAGGCAGATTTCAAAAAATCTCCTGAAGCTATTTACAATCGTATTGAAGGAACGCTGCGTTATCCAGTATTTGTGAAGCCTGCTAATATGGGCTCAAGCGTAGGAATTTCGAAAGCAACGAACCGTGAAGAATTAACCACTGCGATTGAGGAAGCTCTCAAATATGACCGTCGAATTGTTGTAGAGCAAGGAATTGATGCCCGCGAAGTCGAAGTGGCTGTTCTTGGAAACGATGAAGTGAATATTTCAGTTGTTGGAGAAGTGGTCAAACAAGCAGGATTCTACGATTACAATGAAAAATACATCAACAATACAACAACACTTCAAATTCCAGCGGCAATTCCTGAGGAAGTTTCTGCAAAAATTCGTGAATATGCCGAAACGGCCTTCCGTGCGATTGATGGTAGTGGTTTAACTCGTTGTGATTTCTTCCTTACTGAAACACAAGAAGTCTTCATTAATGAAGTGAACACAATGCCAGGATTCACACAATTTAGTATGTATCCGAAATTATGGGAAGCAATGGGTATTTCTTATAAAGATTTAGTGGAAGAATTGATTCGTTTAGCCCTTAAACGCTATAACGATCGTCATGCAGAGTAAGGAGAAGAACGATGAGTATTGGAACAGTTGCCGAAATTACGAAAGCAGTTGGCGCGATTGATTATCAATCGGCACATCGATTCGAAACAATTGAGTCAGTAGCCTTTGATACACGAAAATTAGGACCAAACAGTCTTTTCGTGCCACTTCAAGGTCAAACGGACGGACATGATTATATAGAACAAGCGATTCGAGCAGGCGCAACAGCCGTGTTATGGGGAAAAAAAGATTTTACACCACCAGAGGGAATCTGCGCCATTTGGGTAGATGACCCTCTTGAAGCATTTCAAAAATTAGCGAAATGGTACTTAGAAAAAGTATCTCCTCGTGTCGTTGGGGTTACAGGAAGCTCTGGGAAGACAACGACGAAAGACATGACAGCAGCTGCTCTTGGCGCACGCTACCGTGTCTATAAAACACAAGGAAACTTCAATAACGATATCGGCTTACCACAAACGATTTTAGATATGCCCGAATCGACCGAAGCGCTTGTCTTAGAGATGGGAATGAGTGATTTCCACGAAATCGAATTCTTATCAAAATTAGCACGCCCAGAAGTTGTTGCGATTACGCTAATTGGTGAATCGCATATGGAACAACTCGGAAGCAAGGAAGGCATTGCCAAAGCCAAACTTGAAATCCTTTCTGGACTACAAGAAAATGGAACCTTTATTTATCCAGGGCATGAAGATTTAATTACTGCAGGAATCGAACAAGCTGAAAAACCAGCAAACTTCAAGACCATTACAGTCGGTGAAGGAAGCAAGGAGCTCACAGTAAAGAACATCGAACTATACTCTGACCACACCGCGTTTGAATTAGTGACACCGACTGAAACTGTGGCGGTAACTTTACCAGTCCTTGGAGCGTACAATGTTTCAAACGCACTTTTAGCCATTGAAATTGCACGCACATTAGACGTTCCACTTTCAGATATCGTGTCAGCCTTAGCGAACTTCGAATTGACGAAGAACCGTACACAATGGGTGAAAGGACAAAACGGAGTAGCCATCTTAAACGATGCATACAATGCCAGCCCAATCGCGATGAAATCCGTCATCAAATCATTTGTTTCAGTTGAAGCAACAGGCCGTCGCGTCCTCGTTCTTGGGGATATCCGTGAACTCGGGGAACATTCGAAAGAATTGCACGCCAGCATCTCTGAAGTTATTTCTCCAAGCGAAGTCGCACTTGTGTACTTGTACGGTGAAGAAATGGAAGCACTCTATGATGCATTGAGAGGTCAGTTCGAAGCAACAGCTCTTCACCATTACATGGACAAAGAAGCTTTGATTACTGATTTGAAAGCCCACCTCAAAGAAGGCGACCAAGTTCTTATTAAATCAAGCAACGGCACAGGCTTACTAGCAGTTGTCGATGCCCTAAAAGCAGAATAACAAATATAAAGGAAAGCGAGAGATGCACAAACGTCCCTCGCTTTTTTGTCCTCTCATGGAGAACGATCCATTCTAAAGTGTCCCCATTTCTCAACCGCACCACGAGAAGCAAACCCACCCGCCTCCTCCCGCTTTTTATAGGTTGTCAATGCGCTGTGAATACGGGCGGAAAATCTAGCGGATTCAATAGTAGCAGTAATGGGGAATCGCATTAAATGCGAATTAGCTGGAGTTAGAAATTGATTTCTTACTCCAGCTTTGAGGCTTTAAAGGTGAGAGACGAAAGGCTCGAACCGTTGCCCCATTACAGCTATTATTGAAAAATCCGCAAGGATTTGGAGCCCGTAAATTCTTATTCCTTAAGCATTTTTCAAAGAATAAAAAGCAGGAGTCGGCGGTCTGTATTCTTTGCATTCTCGCTGGATGCGTGCTATACTATTCGCTGAGTTGAGAAATGTACACACATTTATAATAGATAGTTTGAAATTTAAACGATTGTAGAAGTCTGGTGCTCTTACGAAAAGCTCCAGACTTTTGTTATGAAGGGAAATCCCTCGTGTGCTTCTCACCGAAGTATCCAAGGAGGAAAATATGAAATTTAATGAATTAGGATTGGATTCTGCCTTACTAGAATCTATCGAAAAAATGGGGTTTGAGGAAGCAACTCCCATTCAAGCACAAACCATTCCAAAAGCGCTAGCAGGTTTAGATGTAATTGGACAAGCGCAAACAGGGACTGGTAAAACAGCCGCATTTGGTTTGCCAATGCTTCAAAAAATCGACCCAAGTAAAAAAGGCGTACAAGGACTTGTGATCGCACCAACTCGTGAACTTGCGATTCAAACACAAGAAGAATTGTTCCGTCTCGGACGTGACAAAAAAATTCGTGTACAAGCTGTTTACGGTGGCGCGGACATTAACCGTCAAATTCGCCAATTAAAAGAAAATCCACAAATCGTTGTGGGAACTCCAGGTCGTTTATTAGACCACATTTCACGCCGTACATTGAAGCTTGCGACAGTGGAAACACTTGTCTTAGACGAAGCGGATGAAATGTTAAACATGGGATTCTTGGAAGATATCGAATCGATTATCAAACAAGTTCCAGAAAACCGCCAAACGCTTTTATTCTCTGCAACAATGCCAGATGATATTAAACGTATCGGTGTTCAATTTATGAAAGATCCAGAGCATGTTCGTATCAAATCAAATGAGATGACAGCGACATTAATCGATCAATATTTCGTAAAATGTAAAGACTACGAGAAATTCGACATTATGACACGTTTATTAGACGTTCAAACGCCTGAATTAACCATCGTATTTGGACGTACAAAACGCCGTGTAGACGAATTAGCACGCGGACTTGAAATGCGTGGCTACCGTGCAGAAGGAATCCACGGTGACTTAAGCCAACAAAAACGTATGAGCGTTCTTCGTGACTTCAAGAACAACCATTTAGACATCTTAGTCGCTACAGACGTTGCGGCACGTGGACTAGATATCTCAGGCGTCACACACGTATATAACTACGATATCCCACAAGACCCAGAAAGCTACGTACACCGTATCGGACGTACAGGTCGTGCTGGTCAAGAAGGAATGTCAGTAACATTCGTGACACCAAACGAAATGGATTACTTACGTGTGATTGAAGAATTAACACGCAAGCGTATGACAAGCCTTCGTCCACCAACGCAAACAGAAGCCTTGGAAGGACAAACAAAAACAGCCATCGAGTCTATCGACGAAATGATGAAAACTGTGGAACCAAGACGTTTCAAAGAAGCGGTATCTTACTTATTAGACGAGTACGAACCAGAAGAATTGGCAGCTTTATTACTTAAGAGCATGATTAAAGACCCAACTGAAATTCCAGTTAAGATCACGCCAGAACGCCCATTGCCAAGCCGCAAACGTGGCAACAGCCGTGGAAATTACAACCGTAGCGACCGTAAAGACAACCGCGGACGTAACGGAAAAGGAAGCTTCAAGCGCAAAGAAGACCGTCGTGGCCGTGGTTTAGAAGACGAATATACACGCGGATATAAAGGGAAAGATTCTCGCCGCCGTAACAACAAAAAGAAATCTGACAAAGGATTTACCATCCGTCAGAAATAATAAGGAAAGTGACTTCTGTTAAAGGAGTCACTTTTTTTGTAGAATTTTTTATTTTAGGTTCATTTTAGTTATAAGGAGTATTTTCTTATTAAGGAAGACGCCAAAAGAAAGAAGCGATTTTCTTTCAATAGAACAGTGTTTTGATACAATAAGGGAAAGAGGGATACAATCATGACTGTTTTAAAAAAAATCAGACCAAAAGAACCATTAAAAACTTTAAAGTGGGTTGACATCCTTATCGTGACGATTATCATGTTCGGTGAATTTATCATCCGATCCACACAACAATTTCTACAGAGTTTACAACCAGTAACGGAAGTGGCCCAGCAGTATACGGAAACGACAACGTCCTATAGCGACGGGGCTGCGTATTCGAGTAATTTTACGCTACAGTTGATATTACTAGCGATTGCACTCTTGTACTTAGTCATCCGTCATTACGACTTCAAGCAGTTGAAGATTCGTTTTCACTGGTCTGTACTCATCTGGGTACCGGTATTATTCATGATGGTCGGATTGTTCGGCGACGTCGTAACCACACTGAGTGGCGAATACAACTACTTCGACCCAGCGCTTGTTCCGTTCATGAACCCACAGGAAATCATCAATAAGTTCTTAGCGTTATCTCCGATGGCCATCGCTTATGGGCTGTTAAATGGATTCTACGAAGAGTTCTTCTTCCTTGGATTAATGACATCGGTGAAGGAAGAACATCAGTGGAAGGCTTTAGCATTCTCAACACTGGTTCGTTTCTCATTCCATACGTATCAAGGAATGTTGTGGGCAATTGTTATCGGAGTCGTGTACGGACTGTTCTACTACTTCATGTACAAGAAAGTGGTCAAAAACTTATTACCATTCTTCCTTATGCACGCATTGGGAGATATGTTTGGTTCAACCTTTATCTACTTATTAATCGCATGGGCATACTAATATTGAGCAAAGCGCATCCTGGAAAGGGTGCGCTATTTATGTTTCCTCGGTTTTTTTGCGGATTTTTGATACTAACTATAACGTTGCAACGGTGTAAGCCTGGGTCTTACACCTTTGAAGCTTCAAAGGCGGAGTATGGAATGGTCCAACTCCGCGTAATTCACATTCAATGCGAATCACGTTACAGTTACTATAAATTCGCAAAAATTCGAGGAAACATCAATGCGGGACTTCCGGTTGACTGACTATGAAAGGCTGCAATTACCATATATGGTAATTGCGTGTTGGAGTGGAGTAAAAACAGTGTAAAATCAAGCTTCTTTCTTATGTGTGAAGGGGAGGGTTATGGTATGATAGCGCTAGTGATATCAGTAAAAGCGAGGAGACTTTCAGATGTATTATGTAAAAAATCAACGAAATGGGAAAGAAATCTACGATGCTACAACAAACTTAGCCATCGAATATTTCTTATTAAATGAAAAGAAACTCGATGAACCGATTTTGTTATTTTATATTAACGAAAATGCGATTATCATCGGGAAAAACCAAAATACCATCGAAGAAATCAATCAAGATGGTGTAGACAAGCTTGGCGTACAAGTGGTTCGTCGTTTCTCAGGTGGTGGGGCCGTGTATCACGATATGGGAAATATTTGCTTCTGCTTCATTACAGAAGATGACGGCGATAGCTTCCGTGACTTTGGAAAATTCACAGAACCAGTAATTGAAGCACTCCATAAGATGGGAGCAACAGGAGCAGAGTTACAAGGCCGTAACGACCTTCTCATCAACGGCAAGAAATTCTCTGGAAATGCGATGTACTCAAACAATGGCCGTTTAACAGCTCACGGAACATTAATGTTGGATCTAGATGTGAGCATTTTGCCACAAATTTTACGTCCAAAACAAGAGAAAATCGCGTCAAAAGGAATCAAGTCGGTTCGTTCACGCGTAACAAATATCAAACCTTACTTAGCTCCTGAATATCAAGACTTAGACATCTTACAATTCCGCGAAGTGCTCTTGAAAAACATCTTCAATGTGGAAGATACATCAACGATTAAAGAGTATGTTCTAACGGATGAAGACTGGGTGCGTGTAGAAGAATTACGCAGCAAGTACTTCAATAATCCTGATTGGAACTACGGAAAGAATCCAAAATTTGAATTCAAACAATCGAAACGTACACCTGCCGGACAAATCGAGTTCAGCTTGAACGTTGAAAAGAATGCCATCAAAGACATTAAGATTAACGGAGATTTCTTCGGTCTTGGGGAAATCAGTGATGTGGAAAAAGCTCTTGTGGGCGTAGGATACAATCGCGAAGACTTAACAAAAGCTTTCGAAGCCATCGACATCTGCCGTTACTTCGGTAATGTGACAGTGGACATCCTAGTGAACCTATTACTAGGGGTAGAAGAATAAAATATAAATTGGATACAGCGGCCAATGATGCAACCGAACCTAGCAGTAATGCTGGGTTCTTTTTTTTTTGCAAGCGAGTATAGTAAAAATGCTGGGGGAGCAGTATAATAAAGATAAGTTCAGGAATCCGTTTTTAGGGATAGGGGTTGTTGGAAATAAGTCAAAAAGTTAGAGAAATTGGTACTATAGTATTTGGGGTCATCAGTGGTGTAAATGCCATCTATCAGTTACTATTTCGTCAAGATATCGCGTTATTTATTGTGAATGCGATTGTTGTTGGTATTGCCTTTTATTCTTGGTTGAATCGGGATAATCCAGAACAGCTCAAGAAGATGAATCGCGGAGGGGCTGTTATTTTGATTTGGATAGTCGCTTTCATCGTTTTTGGGGTTATTATGAATCATTTTGGGTATGAGCAATGGGAGTCTTGGCAAAAATCCGTCGTTAAATTCACGTTTATCTTTGGCTTAGTGACGGTAGTGAATCGATATATTAAAAAATAATAACTTAATGGAGGCTTCATATGGCACTTTTACACGTTTCATTCTTTTCAAAAACTTTAATGAGAACCATCCCGCTGTCAGTCTACTTGCCTAGCGATGCGGTGGATTTTAATAATCAGTATCTCTCGGAAGGTCCGTATAAAGCATTGATTCTTCTGCATGGCGTTATGGGGAGCGAACAGGATTGGGTCAATCAAACGCGAATTCTTCGATACGCAAAAGAGAAAAATCTCGCCCTCATTATGCCTTCGGGGGAAAATCATTTCTACGTAGACCAACCATGGAACTATACGAATTATGGAGAATTTATCGGGGTAGAGCTTCCAGAAATCTCACGCCGAATGTTTCCCATTTCTAGAAATCGCGAAGACTTAGGCATTGCAGGGCTTTCGATGGGTGGATACGGGGCGCTTCGAAACGGCATCAAATATCAAGACACCTTTAGTGTGATAGCTTCGTTTTCGGGCGCAATTTATAAAAATGCATTACCTTTTGAAGAGGATAGTAGTTCTCCATTTTTCTTAACAACTCGATACGCTAAATCGATTTTCAAAGACCAAGACTATTATGATTCGCACGGAAATCAATTGTTTAAAGCGATAGAAAAAGTCGAGAATCCTTCCGACTTAAAAATATTTATGACTTGTGGAACCGAGGATTGGCTTCTGGATAAAAGTCGTGAATTCAGTCGATTTCTATTTGAAAAAGGTGTCCCTTTCATCTATAAAGAAAAAAGTGGTGGACACGAATGGGATTTTTGGGATTGGTCCATCAAAGAGTTTTTGGATTGGTGGATTCCAGAAGATACAGACCAAGGCGTGTCTAGCGGGAATGTAAGGTAGAAGATAGCGCGATATTGTTGCAAGCACATCGCCATAATGGTAGAATATTTTGTATATTAGAGCGATGAACAAGAGGAGTAAAATGACTTTGTTTACGAGAGAGGGAAGACTTGGTGCAACTTCCTAGCAAATTCATTTGAAGGTAGCTTGTGAGCTTACTCTACGAAAAGTAGTAATAGAGTACGGAGACGACACTTCGTTACCAACATCGAGGCGTAATGAATGATTACGCGAATATTAGGTGGTACCACGAAATCAATCGTCCTATGGAGAGTGTCTTCATAGGATTTTTTTATTGGACACAAACAAGATACAAGGAGGAAAATCAATGGCTAAAGAAATGTCATCTAAGTTTCAACCGCAAGAAGTTGAAGCTGGTAAATATCAATGGTGGGTTGATTCAGGCGTCTTCCATCCAAACGAAGACCCAAACGCCGAACCTTATTCAATCGTTATCCCGCCACCAAACGTAACAGGGAAATTACACTTAGGACATGCTTGGGACGTAACGTTACAAGATATGATTATCCGTCAAAAACGCATGCAAGGATTCGACACTTTATGGTTACCAGGGATGGACCATGCGGGTATCGCAACACAAGCAAAAGTAGAAGAAAAATTACGCGGAGAAGGCTTATCTCGTTATGACCTTGGCCGTGAGAAGTTTCTTGAACAAACATGGGAATGGAAGGAAGAATATGCCAGCCATATCCGTGAACAATGGGCAAAAATGGGGATTTCTGTAGACTACCGCAGAGAACGTTTCACATTAGATAAAGGATTATCTGACGCCGTGAAGAAAGTCTTCGTTACATTATACGAAAAAGGCTTAATCTACCGTGGTGAGTACATTATCAACTGGGACCCTAAAGCAAAAACGTCATTATCCGATATCGAAGTCATCCATAAAGATGTAGAAGGCGCGTTCTATCATATGAACTACCCTCTAACAGACGGAAGTGGATTTCTAGAAATCGCAACGACTCGTCCAGAAACACTTCTTGGAGATACAGCGGTTGCGGTTCACCCAGACGATGAACGTTACCAAGCATTAATCGGTAAAACAGTTATTTTGCCGTTAGTTAACCGTGAAATTCCAATCATCGCTGACGAATACGTGGAGCAAGATTTCGGAACAGGGGTTGTAAAAATCACTCCAGCGCATGACCCGAACGACTTTGAAGTAGGGAACCGTCATAACTTACCTCGTATTAACGTGATGAACGATGATGCGACAATGAATGAGTTAGCTGGTAAATACGAAGGCATGGACCGTTTTGCGGCGCGTAAAGCCATCGTGAAAGATTTAGAAGAAGCTGGCCTTCTTGTGAAAATCGAAAAACATTTACACAGCGTTGGTCACTCAGAACGTACAGATGTCGTTGTTGAACCACGTCTTTCAAAACAATGGTTCGTAAAAATGGGACCTTTGGCAGAGCAAGCCATCAATGCGCAACGTGCGGAAGGAGATAACACAGTAAACTTCTACCCACCACGTTTCAATGATGCGTACTTACGTTGGATGGAAAACATTCATGACTGGGTAATTTCACGTCAATTATGGTGGGGACACCAAATCCCAGCTTGGTATCATAAAGAAACAGGCGAAGTCTATGTAGGCATGGAAGCTCCAAGCGACAGTGAAAACTGGACACAAGATCCAGACGTATTAGATACTTGGTTCTCATCTGCGTTATGGCCATTTTCAACAATGGGTTGGCCAGACGAAGAAGCAGCCGACTACAAACGTTATTATCCAACTAGCACACTTGTAACAGGATACGACATCCTTACTTTCTGGGTAAGCCGTATGATGTTCCAAGGGTTAGAATTTACAGGAAAACGTCCATTTAAGAACGTTCTAATTCACGGATTGATTCGTGACAGCCAAGGACGTAAGATGAGTAAGTCTCTTGGAAACGGGGTTGACCCAATGGAAGTCATCGAGCAATATGGTGCCGATGCGCTTCGTTGGTTCTTAGCAAACGGTTCTGCTCCAGGGCAAGATGTTCGTTACTCAACAGACAAGATGGATGCTGCATGGAACTTCATCAACAAGATTTGGAACGCAAGCCGTTACGCATTAATGAACGTGGGCGATTTAACAGCGGAGCAAGTCGATATCACTGGTGAGAAGACTCTTGCGGATAAATGGATTTTAACACGCTTGAATCAAACGATTGGCAAAGTGACAGAACTCTTCGAGAAATTCGAATTCGGTGAAGCAGGACGTCTTTTATATCGCTTCATCTGGGATGATTTCTGTGACTGGTATATCGAAATGTCGAAAGAAACATTAGCAGGGGACGACGAAGCTGCCAAATTAACAACACGTAGCATTCTTGTATATGTATTAGACAACACATTACGTCTATTACACCCAATCATGCCTTTCGTGACAGAAGAAATCTGGCAATCTGTTCCTCATGTTGGGGAATCATTAGTAGTTGCAACTTATCCAACGGTTCACCCAGAACAAATGGACGAAAAAGCAGCTGAAGAAATGGAATTCTTAATGGACTTCATCCGTTCAGTACGTACGGTTCGTAACGAAATGAACACACCATTATCAAAACCAATTAACATCATTGCGAAAGTGAGCGACGCAGCGCACTACGCTGTCTTGAAAGAAAACGAATCTTACATTGCACGTTTCTCAAATCCAGAAGAATTCGTGTATGGTGAAGACGTTGAAGCGCCATCTGATGCGGTAACTTCTGTTATCACAGGTGCTGAAATTTACTTACCATTAGCAGGGTTAATCAACATCGAAGACGAAATCGCTCGTCTTGAAAAAGAAGCAGAGAAATTGCAACAAGAAGTGGATCGTGTCGAGAAGAAATTATCTAACGAGAAATTTGTGGCAAAAGCTCCTGCCGCAGTTGTTGAAGCTGAACGTGCAAAAGGTACGGACTATCAAACACAACGTGAAGCAGTGTTAGAACGTATCGCAACATTGAAGAAAATCTAATCCGTTGTAACGGTGGGGAGAGCGTATGAAGTGTCATGCGCTCTCTTTTGTATGTCACGGAGAGTCATTTTCTGTTATGATAAATGAGGAAAAAAGGAGGTGAGTGAATGATTCAAGAGTGGTTAAAAAAGAGCGAGAGTATTCCGCGTAAACATGGATTGTACCGCATGAAGGCTATCCTAGAGGCGCTTGGAAATCCAGAACGCGGGTTGAAGAGTATTCATATTGCTGGGACGAATGGAAAAGGGTCCACTGCAGCGATGGTGACGGCCTTTGCAAAAGCACATGGATTGCGAGTAGGGACATTCACTTCACCGCATATGGACAGTATCAGGGAACGCATTCAGCTAGACGGAGTGCCTCTTGAAGAAGAACCGTTCTGGCAAGCCGCATTAGTTGTAAGAAAAGTGGAGATCCGCTTATTCGAAGAGTGGGGACCCTTTAATTATTTTGAGATTTTAACGGCGATGATGTTTGTCGTCTTTCAACAGGAAGCCGTCGACCTTGCGATTATTGAGGTCGGGATTGGAGGTCTTCTCGATAATACGAATGTCGGCCATCCAATCGTCAGCGTCATTACGACGATTGGGTTGGGCCATCAAGACTTACTCGGAAGTACGTTGGAAGAAATTACTGCGCAAAAAGCAGGGATTATTAAGTCTGGGCAACAAGTGGTTGTCGGGCCAGTCACCCGCGAATGTATGGATGTAATTCATAGTATCGCTAGTAAACAAGGTCCAACTGTGCAGGTTTTTGGTGAGTCATTTTCACTGATAGAAGATTCGTATCAAGACGAAGCATTCACGATTCCGTTGAAGCAGCTAGCCCTCCAAGGAGCCTTCCAGAAGGAGAATGCGACCGTGGCAATTCGAGCGTTCCGAGCATGGATGGAAGCAACGGGAAGAAGTATGCGGACTAAATTAGTCGAGTCAGCCCTCCGTGTCGTTTCTTGGCCAGGACGCATGGAAGTATTACAAGATACGCCACTCATTATCATTGATGGTGCTCATAATTTACCGGCCATCGAGCGACTCATACAAAACATGACGGATCGCATTGGCAAGAAACAGACGCTCTTATTTAGTGCGCTTACGCGAAAGGATAGTCAACAGATGCTTGCAAGATTACAAGAATCTCTTCCCGATGTGAACATCATCTTAACGAGTTTCCATCCTTCTAGAGGCATGTCGATTGCAAGAGCTGACGTGGAAATGGTTCTAGGTTCTTCAAAGATTTCCTATGAAGAAAGCTTTGAAGACGTCATTGAACGGTTTGCGCGCTCGACAGATCATAAAAGTGAATTATGGGTGACAGGCTCATTGTATTTTATCGCCGAAGTTCGTCATTGGTGGAACAACCGCAAGCCTAAAGAAGAATAGACATCGTAACTCTTTGTAGAGAAAACAAAGGGGAAGTGTCACAATGATTGAATCGAAATTATTAGAAGTGCCTTTAAGTGCCATGCCACGAGAACGCCTCGAACGGTATGGCGCTAAAGTGCTTGAAACGCATGAATTATTAGCTATTTTACTACGGACAGGTTCTAAAGATTTGAATGTATTACAATTATCCATTGTAGTTTTGAATACTTTTGAAGATTTGCATTCGTTAAAGATGGCGAGTCTGGACGAACTCATGCATATAAATGGGATTGGCAGAACGAAGGCCATTGAACTAAAGGCGGCCATTGAACTAGGAGCTAGACTAAACAAAGCTTCTCAGATGAAACTAGGAAAAATCACATCTTCTAAAATGGCGGGTCAGTGGATTGTAGAAGAGTTAAAAGATGCCTATCAAGAACATCTTGTAGCGCTCTACTTGAATACTAAGAATGAAAAAGTTTTAGACATACAAAAGCCGCTTTGAA
>CAJPNA010000001.1 GCA_905371865.1 uncultured Carnobacterium sp. | reverse complement strand
ATTTAACTGAAAAAGAAGAAATTCTTCGAGTAATTCTTGTGGAAAATAATATTGGATTACCTGTATTTTTCGCTGGAGTGGCCATTCTTGTCTATAGTGCGGTGATTTGGTCTACGGAGTGGAGTACAAAAGGCTCCTTCATTTACCGTTTATTGATGTTACCAGGATCTCGCTTTAGTGTGTATTTATCGAAGTTACTAACAATGCTTATCATCACGTTCTTCCTACAAGGTGTTCAAGTAATTGGGGTATTCTTAAATTACACCCTTTCAAAATTATTTATTCCGAGTCTTGATTCCCATCATGTGACACCGTGGTCTCTTTTAACGAATTCCATTGTTATGCAGACAGTTGTTCCAAAATATGCGACTCAATTTTTATTCTTCTTCCTATTTGGAGTAGCTACTATTATTACCATCTTCCAAATCACTTTATTAGTGGTAGGAGTTGAAAAGAAATCCACAACGATGAAATTAATGAGCATCATCGGATATATCTTAATCGCTATTCTTTATGTAGGAATAGTCTCTAGATACCAATGGGCTTTCCATTTCATCGGATCTGAAACAATTCTATATTTAGGGACGGGAATATTCGTGTGGATTATCGGAAATGTATTACTCAGTGATTATTTATTAAATCATAAGGTGAGCGTATAAGGAGGTTTGAACAATGAAATCAAGAAAATTTGCAACAGTCATCTTTGCGCTAAGTGGTCTCATATTTCTTGGTAGTGCAGGATTTGCGGTCTATAAAGATGTCAAACCTGCTCCTGCATCTCTGCAGTTATCGCAAGAAGAGAAAAAACTTGTTGAAGGGGCAATGTTTCAGTTTACTCCCTATACACAAGATATTACCAAGCATAATGGTGCTACTCATGTACTTTTAGACGGAGAAGTGAAGCGAATTGGGTTCGGAGACAATCCTTATTCGTACGGTATACGAAATGAAATGAGAGATTTTTCACTGCTCAATAGACCGCGCTACGGAACTTCCATCACTTTTAAAGGATATAAACTTTATTACGGAGCACAATTCAATGTGTATCAGACGAATTCAGATCCAGCGATTGGGTATACATTGATGAATACCGAGACGAAAGAGACAGTTTCTAAAACGGTATCTATTCCAAAAGAAATCCGCGGAGACCGTACGTATATTGAATCGCCTAGCTTCTATAGAGACGGGGATACTTTATATGCAGCGATGCAATGGAGTGATGCTAGTCAAGCACAGTCGAAGTCTTATCTATTAATGTTTTCGATTGACTTGAAGACGGGCACTCCTTCTAAAGTAGAAAGAGTGGATTTGCCGGAAAAATTACAATCTTTTCACTGGAGATCTACTTCAAGGGAGAGAGTCTATGATCCCCAACGTCTTGTCATGGGGTCGTCTTTTTCGAAAGAAAATCAATTCTACTGGATGACTTTTGATGCGAAGACGAAAAAATTCACTGAGATTGAATCGACCGAGACAATGGCTTTTGAAAATACGAGTGTGTATGTAGTGGAAGATCAAGTGTATTTACTATCTTCTAAAGCGAAAGCGAGAGAAAAGGAACTGTATCAAATTCAAGGATATGAGGAACCAAGTGAACGGAAGAATAATCAATGGAATCTATACAAGTTAGGTGCTAACCATCGATTAGAGCTTAGTCAAACCATTGAAACAGATCCATACGCTCCACTTCCATACTTAAATCAAGGGAATTTAGTGATGATTTCGTTAGTGGATGGAAAACCAACACTACGAGTACAATCGCTCAAAACAAAAGAAATTTTATTATCCAAACCAATCGATGTGATTGAAAAAGTGTTCTTTACGAATGCCGATAGCTATCGTGGTAGGGATCACTAAGCAAAAAAAACTACGTTAGGATATCCTAACGTAGTTTTTCGTTTACGCTTTTTCTTCAGTTTTCAAGTGCGGGTTTGGAAGAAGATGGTTTACTCCAATGGCAATCAATGCGCCGATGAGGGTATCCAAAATTCTTTGAATCGCATAGGCGGTGTTTTGTCCTGCTTCAACGTTAAAGAAAATGACTAAGAAGGTTGAACAAGAATTAATGACGCCGGTTTTATTGAATTGATTGCAGAATAAAATGATTAAGATAATTCCAATCGGTGCTAGTAATAAATCCGTATATTCTTGGTACGGAAGAATGGCTCTTAATTGGAACAGTAGAATAGCGACCACCCCACCTGTAGTGTTGCCTACAAAACGAGAGAGCGCAAATTTAAAGGTTTGTTCGTGGTCAGTTCTTAGGCTAAAGATGGCGGACAGTGCAGCCAGCATCGGAGAACCACGATGTAATACTCTAAATAGCACAACACAAAGAAATACGGATATAGCGGTTTTTAAAGTACGTAGTCCAATATGAAATGGATTTTTAGAAGTTTGGGACACACTCTCACCTCTCTTTAAAGATAACGTTATTATAATATACGATAGTAAAAAATGACAAAAATTTGAAAAATGAACCTAATAGGTGTATTATAATTTCAAGAGGTGATGAAGATGCATGAAGCATTTGTATTGATTGTTGTAAATGCCATTCGAGAAAGATATCTCTCAGAAAAAGCATTTTACACACAAGAATTAGGTATTAGTGGGCAAAGTTGGACAAGATGGAAGAATGGAGAGAGAGGATTGAAATCTGAAAACATGCAGAAGATTTCAATGCTGTTTACGGACTACGAGTGGATGCTGGCGCAAAAAATTGCCAGAAATGCGGAAGTTCTTCCTGAAGTGGCTTCTGATCCAGTGGCAGAGTATTTAAGGCTAAAAGTCCAAATTGCTAATCATTGGATTCGCCAAGAAAATGTCCGAGTGGAATGGAAGACGGCTGCTGTTAGCAAAGGAAAATTCAAAGAGAATGTGACCATCTTACGCATTGCGACTAATTATGGAAGTTGGAGTTATCAAGATATTATTGAAATTCGAATTGTGGGAATTACGCATAAACAAATTGGAACAAAGAAACAAGGATTACTCGAGTGGATTCGAGATGAAAAAGCCCAACAGAAATACTTAGAATACGGTAAAAACGTATTTGTTCCAGAAAATGATGCAGAATAAAAATTGAATGATTAAAATCACGGATACTCTCTTTAAAACAAGGGGGTATCCATTTTTTTATAGGGTATTTTATGATAAAATTGAAAGATGAAGAAAGTGGTGAAATTGTGGCGAAAAGAAGGAAAAGAAAAAGTAAATTCGCGTTTCATCTTGTAGAGTGGGTTAAGTCATTGTCTAAATTGACGGCGCTCCTCCTCGTAGCTGTAACGAGTGTTCTTTTAGCCGGAACCATCACATGGTTGTCTGAGAATAAACTACAGCACAAGGCAGAAACGTCTACAAGAGAGACCTTCATAGAGACACTTGCTCCAGCGGCCCAAAAAGCGTATCGCGATTATGGAGTATTGCCGAGTGTCAGTTTGGCGCAAGCAATCCTCGAATCGAACTGGGGCGAAAGCTTATTAGCGAGCAAATATTATAATTTATATGGTGTAAAAGCGACAACTGCACAACCGAATGTGGTGCTAGAAACTGCGGAATTCGTGAATGAAACATGGATAACAATTAATGGTCGCTTTCGTGTGTACGATAGCTGGGCGGATTCAGTGGAAGCTCATGCGCAACTATTGGCTTATGGAGTGGATTGGGATCCCACGCTGTATCATAAAGTGCTAGGGGCTAGAAATTATAAACAAGCAGCCCAAGCCTTACAAGATGCAGGATATGCCACCGACCCAACCTATGCACAAAAGCTGATTCAAATGATTGAAGAACATCAATTGTATCAATATGATAAATTGCCAAGCGAGGAAACAACCGCATCTGTGCGAAGAGGTTCTTAAGAAATCAAATTCATTTAAACGTATGCAAAAGGAGAGGATACACATGAGTCAATTATTACCAGGATCCATTATCGGAATCGTTGGGGGAGACGAGCAAGTTGCATCTGTTGCAATTGCTGCTAGAAAGATGGGGTATGTTGTATATAGCTACCACCAATCGAACGAGGCTGCTATTTCAATGGCAGAATATGAAATTGTGTCTTCCTATGATGACCGTGCATCCTTACTCAATTTTGCCCAAAAAGTAGATACTCTCCTTCTGATGACGAATTTAGTTTCTGTAGACGCATTAGTGGCTTTAAGTAATAAAACAAGATATTACCAGTCGTTTGAGCTGGCAGAGATTTCGCAAAATCGTACGGTCGAAAAATTATTTTTAGAAGAACATGCGATTAACGTAGCTCCTTATGGGATTGTCACCCATATTGGAGAGTTACCAACTTTGTTAGAAAGTATTGGGTTACCTGCTTTTCTAGAAAGTAATCAAGTCAAAAGTAGAGTTGAAGACCCCATCGAATTATACGATCAAGATATTGATGAGCGAATTTTAGATAAAATCGAAGAAGGACCAAGTATGTTGACAGCCTTTGTGCCTGCTCAACGCCACTTTTCATTGACCATTGTTCGTGATTATGAGGATTGTGTAACGATTCTACCAATTACAGAAGATGTGTATATCTCTGGGAAACTGAAGTATAGTATTGCTTCTCGTCGGATGAATCCAGAATGGGTTCAAGAATTGAAGCGGATTGCTTTTAAAGTAGTGGATCATCTGTCAGGATCAGTCGTTCTCTCGATTCAAGTGTTGATGGGAAATAATGGCATTTTTTATGTGAAATCGATTAATCAATTGCCTTTAGTTCAACAACAATTTGGAAGTGCACAATTAGGAAAAGGTTTATCGGACATCATTGCGCGAGTAGCAGCAGGACTCCCAGTGCAATACAAGGAACCTACTGAGGAAATGATTCTAGTGCCGATTTATGAATCCATGCTTGAAAAAGCAAGTTTATTAACATTATTGAAACCAAAATGGGATTTTGAATTTTTCCAAACCTCACCCAAGAGAGCAACAGACATCTTAGGAGTGATTCGATTAAGTGGAGGGTCCAGTGTGGATCTACTTGGAGAGATTGAAGTTTCAGATTTATTCTTTAATGGAAAATAGTTCCTCAAGGAAAGGAAAGAGTGAGTGAAAAATTCAAGCGAATTAATTAAGGGAATGAACCCTCGTCAAAAGGAAGCGGTTGTGCATACACAAGGCCCGCTTCTCGTAATGGCGGGTGCTGGAAGCGGAAAGACACGTGTTTTGACGCATCGAATGGCTTATATTTTAGCTGAGGAAGAAGTACAACCGTGGAATATTCTAGCGATTACATTTACGAATAAAGCGGCCAGTGAGATGAAAGAACGTGTGAGTGCTCTAGTGGGCGAACAAGCCAATGATATGTGGGTCTCCACTTTCCACTCGATGTGCGTCCGCATTTTACGCAGAGATTGTGAACGTATCGGTCTTGCAAAGTCGTTTACGATTATCGATTCAGGGGATCAACTGTCCGCGATGAAACGCATTATGCAAAAATTGAATATTGATTCGGATAAGTTTGATGCACGTGGAGTCTTAGCAAGCATTAGTAATGCAAAAAATAATTTTGAAGATGCGGAAACCTTCTCAAAAACACATGTGAACTTCATGGACCAAATAACAGCCAAGTGCTATGTCGAATACGAAGCAGAAAAACGCAAAAATATGACCGTTGACTTTGATGATTTAATCATGTTAACGGTGAAATTGTTTAAAGAGTATCCAGATGTATTAGCATATTATCAACAAAAATTCCATTATATTCATGTGGATGAGTACCAAGATACAAATCATGCACAATACTTATTGGTTCAATTGTTGGCCGATAAGTTCAAAAATATTTGCGTAGTTGGGGATGCCGATCAAAGTATTTACGGCTGGCGTGGAGCTGATATGGAAAATATCTTGTCGTTTGAACACGATTATCCAGAGGCGAAGGTGGTCTTCCTAGAGCAAAACTATCGTTCGACGAAGACGATTTTAAAGGCTGCCAATCAAGTGATTGAAAATAATCAAAATCGTAAACCGAAAGAGTTATGGACCGAAAATGAAGCAGGGGACAAGATTACCTATTATTGTGCGACTTCTGGTTATGAAGAGTCTCGTTATGTGATGAGAACTATTCAAAAGATGGTAAATTTTGACGGGTATGATTATAGTGATTTTGCAGTTTTATACCGTAGTAATGCTCAATCACGGACCCTTGAAGAAGATTTATTAAAAGCAAATATGCCATTCAAAATGGTAGGAGGTCAACGATTCTACGAGCGCATGGAAATCAAGAATTTACTCGCCTATTTACGTTTATTAGTGAATCCGACCGATGACTTTAGCTTTAGACGTGTCGTGAATGCGCCAAAACGCGGTATTGGTGGAAAGAGTATTGAAAAATTAGAAGACTTTGCTCAAATGCACGGCTTTTCTCTTTTAGAAGCTTCCGCTGAGACGACTCTTAATGGGATTAGTGGGAAAGCAGGAAAAGGTTTAGCCGATTTTGCGAAATTGATTAGCGATTTAACGAAGATGCAAGAGTTCGTTTCGCTAACCGATTTAATTGAAGAAGTCATGATAAAATCAGGCTACATTGCTTCTCTTGAACAGGCGCACACCATGGAAGCTGATGCGCGAATCGATAATATGCGCGAATTCTTATCCGTAGCTAAAGAGTTCGAAGAAAAACGGTTCGATTCTGAAGCAGAAGAATCGGCTTTAGTCCAATTCTTAACGGATTTATCCTTAGTGACGGATATGGAAAATGAAGAAGAAACGAGTGCTTCACAAATTACATTGATGACCTTGCATGCGGCAAAAGGGTTAGAGTTCCCCGTCGTGTTCCTTGTAGGGATGGAAGACGGAATTTTTCCTTCTGCAAGAACCTTACAAGAAGGTGATGAAGAAGAGGAACGTCGATTGGCCTATGTAGGGATTACACGTGCAGAGAAAAAGCTCTTTATGACACGTGCGTATTCAAGACTGCTCTATGGTAAAACGCAACATTACCGCGAGTCTCGTTTTATGCAAGAAATTGATGATAAACTTCTTCAAAAAGAAGGAGAAACGATTAGCGACTCTTATTATTCAAGTAGTTTCTACTCAGAAAAACCAAGTTATAACAGAGGTTCTTCTGCAACAGGTGGGGGACTCTTTGATCGTTACCGCAATAATAATGCGCAAAAGAATGAGGGGTATTTACAAAAGAAATCTCACTCTTCTGCAAGCATTCAGCGCGTAGAAAAACAAACGCCAACGTCTGCTTCAACGGATGGATGGACGGTTGGAATGAAAGTGTCTCATAAGAAATGGGGGATGGGAACTGTAGTCCGTATTACCGGTGAAGGAGACCGTCAAGAACTTGACGTGGCTTTTTCTGGGATGGGGATTAAACGACTCCTTGCAAGTTTTGCCCCAATTGAAAAAATCGAAGAATAGAGGATGAAGATGAATACAACGATTCAACAAAGAATTGAACAGCTCAAAGAACAATTAAATCGTTGGAGTCATGAGTATTATGTGGAAGATAAACCTACTGCAACAGATGCAGAGTACGATAAGGTTTATCATGAATTACTAGCTTTAGAAAAGGAACATCCGGAGTTCGTGACGGCTGATTCTCCTACGCAACGGGTGGGGGGAGAAGTGCTCGAGCAGTTCCAGAAGGTCACTCACACCAATCCGATGCTCAGCCTTTCAAATGCCTTTTCGAAGGAAGATTTGGAAGAGTTTGATGCGCGTCTTCGCAAGTTAACGAACCGAGCAATCGAGTATGTATGTGAACTAAAAATCGATGGACTTTCTATTGCGTTGACGTATCAAAACGGGCAGCTTCAACTTGGGGCAACCCGTGGAGATGGGACGACAGGTGAAGATGTAACGGGCAATGTGCGTACCATTAAATCAGTACCATTGTCTTTAAAAGAGCCTTGGAATATCGAAGTGCGTGGTGAATGTTATATGCCGAAAAAATCATTCGTGGCATTAAACGAGTCGCGCGAAGAAGAAGGTCTTGAAGTTTTTGCCAATCCAAGAAATGCAGCGGCAGGAAGCCTACGCCAGCTTGACCCTAAAATTGCAGCAAAGCGAAACTTATCCGTCTTTCTATACAGTAGTCCAAGTGTAGAAGAACTAGATGTTTCAACTCAAGAAGAGTTGTTGGAGAAGATGGCAGAGATTGGTTTTGTAACCAATCCTGAGCGCTTAAAATGCCAAACGATTGATGAAGTGTGGAATTACATTGAGACGATTGGTGCGAAACGCCAAGAATTACCATACGAAATCGACGGTATGGTGATTAAGGTCAATGATTTTGCCACTCAAGAAGAAATCGGCTATACGGTAAAAGCACCGCGGTGGGCCATTGCGTACAAATTCCCAGCGGAAGAAGCGCAAACGGTTGTCCGCGATGTGGAGTGGACGGTGGGACGTACTGGAGTGGTTACCCCAACTGCAGTGATGGATCCTGTTCAATTAGCAGGAACGACGGTACGACGTGCGAGCTTGCATAATATTGATTTGATGAAAGAAAGAGATATTCGCTTGGAAGACACCGTGGTGATTCATAAGGCAGGAGATATTATTCCTGAAGTGACGCGGGTGATTTTTGAGAAGCGTCCAGCTACAAGTCAGCCGTACGAGTTTCCAACGACTTGCCCGGTCTGTCATGAGAAATTGGAACATTTGGAAGATGAAGTAGCCATTCGTTGCTTGAATCCAAAATGTCCAGCCCAACTGACAGAAGGCATGAGCCACTTTGTTTCACGAAATGCGATGAATATGAGTGGAATTGGACCAAGTATCATTAAGCAACTTTTTGAAGAAGGTCTAGTTCTTGATGTGGCCGATTTATACAAATTAACTCTGGCTCAGCTATTAGCGTTAGACAAAATTCAACAAAAGAGTGCAGAAAATATTCTTGAAGCCATTGAAAAGAGTAAAGCCAATTCCTTGGAACGACTTTTAACAGGGTTGGGTATCCGTCATGTAGGAACCAAGGCTGCTAAAGAACTGGCACAACATTTTGAAAATATGAAGGCTTTACAAGAGGCGAGCATTGAACAATTGTTGGAAATTGATGGTTTAGGTGATATTATTGCTTATAGTGTAAAAACTTATTTTGAACAATCATCCGTTCAAGAACTTATCCAAGAATTACAAGATTGTGGAGTGAATATGAGCTATCTTGGAAAGACAAAAGCAGACAGTGAGGCTTCAGGATATATCCTAAGTGGAAAGACTGTCGTTTTAACAGGGACATTAGAACAATTAACAAGACAAGATGCAAAAGAAAAATTGGAATCGCTTGGAGCGAAAGTAACAGGCTCTGTTTCTAAGAAGACAGACGTTGTGATTGCTGGACATTCAGCCGGAAGCAAGTTGGATAAAGCTAACGAGCTAGGGATTGAAGTGTGGAGTGAACAACAATTTCTAGATTCTATTGCATAGAAAGGAAGTCATATGAAACATCAATTACGCTTGGGATTATTAGGGTTAATGAGTGCATTCACCTTAGCCGCCTGTGCAGATATTACTCAAGCCAATCGCCAAAATACAAATACGAAAAATGATGCCAATACAAAAGTGGTTCAGTCGACAACGAATCAACTGTCCAATAATTTTTATCGTGCATTGATTACTAATGGGAAATATCAAGTCAGTCAAAACCGTGGAGCTACTTTAAGCTTGAATACGGGATTTAATTTAAAAAACTTTGAGACAGGATTAATTGAGCTTTCTAGAACAGTATTTCCTACGAATCAGTATTTCTTCAGAGAAGGACAGGTTATCGATTCCGATACAACCGCTAAATGGATTGCACGAAAAAGTGATAAAAATCCAGAAGGGTTGAATCCTGCTGATAATAGAGATACTTCACCAACAGGACGCGCTCCGCTATATTTAGCGCAAATTTTAGAACAAGACTACATGATTCAAACAGAAAATAACTTTGAGTTAGGTGGGATTAGTATTGGGGTTGCGATGAATAGTGTGGATTACTATACCAACGGTGATCGTGACGCAGAAACCAAGATTTCTAAAGAAGTCATGATTGAACAAGCTAAAACGATCGTGAACCAAATTTTAACAAGACTGCGTCAAAATGATGCGCTCAAAGCGGTGCCGATTGTCTTTGGAGTCTTCAGACAAACTTCAAAAGATGATATTGGTGGAGGCGTTTATGTCTTAGAAGCGACTTCTGTTGAAGGAACTGAAATTACGAACTGGACGAATGTAAACCAGAAAGTGACAGTGCTACCGCTAGTGAACGAAGCAGCAACGGAAGAATCTACTGCGTTTGAGAATTTCAAAACGGAAGTACAAAACGTCTTCCCAAATCTCTCAGGTGTTACAGCTCGAGTGAAATATCAAGATAATGTGGCCAAAAAAATGGTGATTGATATTATGACACAATTTTATGGTGAATCTGAAATGATTGCCTTAGCACAACATGTAACCGATGCAGCTAATAAATATTTATCAAAAACAACTCCAGTAGAAGTGCGTATTAGTTCAATTAATGGAGTAGAAGCGTTCCTGATGCAAGATTTAACGCAGGGTGTGTTCACTTACCATATATTCGATTAATATTGATAACCATGCTTAAAGTGTTTACAATAGGAAAGTAATGATTTTGAAAGCGAGGAAAAGAAATGGCCATTGAGGAAAAAGAAGTTAGACACGTTGCCAAACTTGCAAAGCTAGCTTTTGCCGACAATGAAATTCTTCATTTTACAGAACAAATGAGCGATATCATTGATATGGTGGAACAATTAAAAGAAGTGGATACGACAGGAGTTCCTGTAACAACACATGGCTATCCATTAGTGAATGTCATGCGTGAAGACGTGGCTGAAAAAGGAACAGACCGCGACTTATTAATGCGTAATGTGAAAACAAGCGAAGATGGATTTATTCAAGTGCCTGCAATTATGGGCGAAAACGAGGAGGGTGAAGCATGAGTATTATTGAAAACAAAACATTAGTTGAGCTTCACGAAGGTCTTCGTAATAAAGAATTCACTTCTGTGGAATTAACCAAAGCAACATTCGAGCGTATCCATGCTTTAGAACCTAAAGTGGAAGCGTTCGTGACATTGAATGAAGAAGAAGCCTTAAAACAAGCAGCAGCTGCTGATGAAAAAGGCTACGGGGAGGAAGCGTCACTTCAAGGTCTTCCAATCGGGATTAAAGATAATATCGTGACTCGAGACCTTTTAACAACTGCTTCAAGCCGCATGTTAGAAGACTTCAACCCAATTTACGATGCGCACGTGATGGAATTATTAAAAGCTGAAGGTGCGGTTAACGTTGGTAAATTAAACATGGACGAATTTGCCATGGGTGGTTCAACAGAAACTTCTTACTTCAAGAAAACAAAAAATCCTTGGGACTTAACAAAAGTTCCTGGTGGATCTTCAGGTGGTTCTGCTGCTGCGGTTGCTTCTGGCGAAGTGCTTGCAACGCTAGGTTCTGATACTGGTGGTTCTATCCGTCAACCTGCAAGTTTCACAGGTATTGTTGGGATGAAACCAACATATGGTCGTATTTCTCGTTACGGTTTGATTGCCTTTGCATCCAGCTTAGACCAAATCGGACCATTTACACGTACGGTTCAAGATAACGCCTTAGTATTAAGCGCGATTTCTGGATATGACCACCGCGATTCAACAAGTGTGCCTCAAGAAGTGCCAGCCTACCATAAAGGGTTAACAGGCGATATTAAAGGCATGCGTATCGCGTTGCCAAAAGAATATTTTGCAGAAGGTGTAGACGCTGAGGTTCAAGCAGCTGTTCTTAAAGCAGCTGATCAATACCGCGCGATGGGAGCTATCGTTGAAGAAGTGAGCCTACCTCATTCTAAATACGGGATTCCAGCGTACTATATCATCGCTTCATCTGAAGCTTCTTCTAACTTACAACGTTTCGACGGAATTCGTTATGGTCACCGTTCAACAGAAGCAGAAACATTAGAAGATTTATACGTGAAGAGCCGTTCTGAAGGTTTTGGAATGGAAGTAAAACGTCGTATCATGCTTGGAACATTTAGTTTAAGTTCAGGCTACTACGATGCTTATTTCAAGAAAGCGGGACAAGTTCGTACATTAATCAAACAAGACTTTGCAAAAGTATTTGAAAACTATGATTTAATCTTAGGACCTGTAACGACATCTGCAGCTTATGGGATTGGTGAACACAGTGATGATCCTCTTGCAATGTACATGGCAGACTTATTAACAGTTCCTGTGAACTTAGCTGGATTACCAGCGATTTCAGTCCCTGCTGGCTTCACAAACGAAGGTCTACCAGTCGGAATTCAATTAATCGGAAATTACTTCCAAGAAAAAACAATTTATCAAGCAGCGTATGCATTTGAACAAGCAAATGATTACTACTTACGCCGCCCACAATTATAAGGAGGAACAATGACATGAACTTTGAAACAATTATTGGTTTAGAGTGCCACGTTGAATTAAAAACTGATTCAAAAATGTTCTCTCCATCACCAGCGCATTTCGGTGCGGAACCAAATACAAATACAAACGTCATCGACTGGGGATATCCAGGAGTACTTCCTGTCGTGAATAAACGTGCGGTAGAATTTGGAATGCGTGCAGCTCTTGCGTTGAACTGTACGATTTCTCAAGATACAAAATTCGACCGTAAAAACTATTTCTACCCTGATAATCCAAAAGCGTACCAAATCTCTCAATTCGATTACCCAATCGGTCATGATGGCTGGATTGATATCGAAGTAGAAGGACAAACAAAACGCATTCGTATTGAACGTGTCCACCTAGAAGAAGATGCGGGTAAAAATACGCACGGTACAGACGGATTCTCTTATGTGGACTTAAACCGTCAAGGAACTCCACTGATTGAAATCGTATCAGAAGCCGATATGCGTTCTCCTGAAGAAGCGTATGCGTACCTTGAAGCACTTCGTCAAATTATCATGTTTACAGGTGTTTCTGACGTGAAGATGGAAGAAGGTTCAATGCGTTGTGACGCGAACATTTCAATTCGTCCTTATGGGCAAGAAAAATTCGGTACAAAAACAGAGTTGAAAAACTTAAACTCATTTAACAACGTCCGTAAAGGGTTAGCATTCGAAGAAGTTCGTCAAGCCAACGTTCTACGTAATGGAGGAGAAATCCTACAAGAAACACGTCGTTTTGATGATGCGACGGGTCAAACGATTTTAATGCGTGTTAAAGAAGGGTCAAGTGACTACCGTTACTTCCCAGAACCAGACCTACCAAACTTCCAAATCTCAAATGAATGGATTGAAGAAGTGCGTGCGTCAATTCCTGAAATGCCAAGCAAACGTCGTGAACGTTATGTGAGCGAATTTGGTTTACCAGAATACGATGCAATGGTATTAACATTAACGAAAGAAATGTCTGATTTCTTCGATTCAACAGTTGCTGCGGGTGCCGATCCTAAACAAGCGTCAAACTGGTTAATGGGTGACATCTCAGCGCATATGAACAGCAAGAAATTAGAATTGAAAGACTTGAAGTTAACGCCAGAAAACTTAGCAGAAATGATTCAATTAATTGCGGACGGAACCATCAGTTCGAAATTAGCGAAGAAAGTCTTCTTGCTATTAGCCGAAGAAGGCGGAACTGCAAAAGGCGTTGTTGAAAAACACGGTATGATTCAATTGAGTGATCCTGATCAGTTATTACCGATTATTCAAGATGTGTTGGCGAACAATGCACAGTCGATTGAAGACTTCAAGAATGGGAAAGACCGCGCTGTTGGATTTTTAGTTGGGCAGATTATGAAGCAAACGAAAGGGAAAGCAAACCCTGGCGTTGTAAACCAACTATTACAACAAGAGTTAGCGAAATACTAAAATATATTTATATTTGATGGCTTCGAATTTTTCGGCTCCTTTTTGGGGTTTCGAATCCTTACGGATTGCTGTTATAAAAACTGTTATGAGGTACCGGTTCGATCCTAGGGTCTCTCACCTTTAAAGCCTCAAAGAGGGCGTAGGGAAATTTTCCTTACGCCCTCTAATTCGCATTTAATACGAATTCCCATAACTGTTTTTATAACATCCGTAAGGTTCTCCACCCTCAAAAAGTTCCGAAAATTCTCCGCTATCAAAGGTTTTATGAATTTAGAATCCTTTTTGGAATAGAGGCTTGCAATGCAGAGTTTGCTTGCCGCTAAAAATCCAGAAAGGGTAGAAGAAAAGAAATAGGCTTGAGAGGGGGATGGAATATGAAATTAACGATTGAAACGATATTGAGTCAAGGCGGGGAAACGATGAAGCAACGCATGCTTGCGGATGCGACTCGTCTTCGTAAGGACTCCGGTTTTGTACTTAGTTATGTGGAAGAAGAAACCAATACGCGCGTGAAAATAGAAGTGAATACGACAGAAGCGGTTCCTCAGGTAACTTTACACCGTCAAGGAGATGTGCGTAGTCAAATGGACTTTCATCATACGAAGGCGACTAAAGGAATTTATGAGTTAGGCGCAGGAAGACAAATGCATTTTGAGATTCGAACCAAACAAGTACACCTCGAAGAGACGGAAGAGATGGTGTTACTAGTACTGGAATACCAATTATTCCAACAAAACCAACTAATTACGAGCTCTTTAGTGACCTTTCAGCTTCAAATCAAGGAAAATGTATAAAAAATCTCTCTAAACTAGCATAAACTTTGAAAATTATGCTATACTGTGTTAGATGAACTGGAAAGGAAGTGTAACCATTGGAATTAAAGAAACTCGATGGCATTAACAAAAACGAATTATCAATGGTCGAAGTAGCGCATGCTATTTTAGAAGCGAAGAATGAAGTTTTAGATTTCAACCAATTACTAGTAGAAATTCAAGAATACATGGAATTAAGCGACGAAGCATTAGAAGCTCGTATGGCTCGTTTTTACACAGATTTAAATATTGACGGAAGCTTTATCTCACTTGGAGAAAATCGTTGGGGCTTACGTGATTGGTACCCAATCGACTCTATCGATGAAGAAATTGCGACTTCAATGGAAGATGAAGAAGTGAAAAAACCTCGTAAGAAACGTAAGAAAGTCAATGCATTCGGAAGTGAAGATGACCTTATCGATTACAATGATGACGATCCAGAAGATGAAGAACTTCTTGACGATGAAGATCTTGATAGCGACGACTTAGACGATGATATAGATGTTGATTTAGACGACGATGATGAAGAAGATGAAATTGATGCATATCGTTCTGACTTAAATGAACTAGGTGCAGATGAAGACTTAGAAGACGAAGTGAGTGTGGAGGAAGATCTTATCATCATTGATGACGAAGATCTTGATAGCGACTTCGATGAAGAAGAGGAAGAATAATCTTTCTTTAATAACAACTATCAAAGCACAACTTATGATTTCATGAGTTGTGTTTTATTTTGCAGTTTATTGTATAATAGGATGAACTTGAGACTTGGGAGGCGAGAACGTGCAAGAAAAATTGAAAAAGGTGTTTGATAAGACCTTTCTAACCTTTATTGCAGTGGGAGTTGTCAACACATTATTTGGAATGACCATCATGTTCTTTTGTTACAATATTTTAAACTTGGGATACTGGTTTTCTTCCGGAATGAATTATGTTTGTGGAAGTATCTTAAGTTATTTCTTGAATAAGAAGTTTACGTTTAAAGTGGAAGAAACGACGAAGAAATCCATTATCCGCTTTATCATCAATATCACGGTTTGTTATATCATTGCCTATGGTATCGCGAAGCCACTTGTGTTGTACTTGTTTGCAGGTCTTGGTGAAAAACTTCAAGGAAACTTGGCTTTAGTAGCTGGAATGGGCCTTTTTGTATTACTAAACTATGTGGGTCAACGGTTTTGGGCATTTAAACAAGACGAACCTACAAATGATTAAAGAGAAGCAAAACGAGCAGATTTTCTGCTCGTTTTTTTGTTGGATAAGAATTGAAAAAGAACAATAAAAAAAATTCGAGATAAACATTCGCGAAAAAATAAAACGAACCCCAAAAACAGTTGAAAAATCAGAGTTGCAACTGTAAAATAAGAACTATCATTATTAGACGCGTTGTTATTGTACGTATTTATAAACAGAGGGTTTAAGGAGGAGTTATGGAATCATTAGAAGCTCGTATTTTAAAAGATGGTTATGTGTTAGGTGAAAATATCCTTAAAGTAGACTCGTTTTTAACGCATCAGGTAGATTTACACTTGATGAAAGAAATTGGAGATGTTTTTGCTAAGAAGTTTCAGGATGCTGGAATTACAAAAGTGTTCACCATTGAAGCGTCGGGAATTGCTCCAGCACTGTATACGGCGGATGCCTTAGAAGTTCCAATGATTTTTGCAAAGAAGTCTAAAAATATCACAATGAATGAAGGAATTCTAACAGCAGAGGTGTTTTCATTTACAAAGCAAGTGACCAATACAGTGTCGATAGCTAGTAAATACCTTTCAGAGAAGGATAAAGTGTTAATTGTGGATGATTTTCTAGCGAATGGGCAAGCCGCAAAAGGATTAGTCGAGATTGTTGAACAAGCAGGAGCCAAAGTCGAAGCGGTTGGAATTGTAATCGAGAAGTCCTTCCAAGAGGGAAGAGGTTTACTAGAAGAAGCGGGAATTCCAGTCTTTTCTCTGGCACGTTTAGAACGGTTTGAAAACGGAATAGTTGTGTTTAAGGAGGCGGACCTATAATGCAACAGGAAAAGCATTCCAAGGCAATGGTACTGGGACTTCAACATCTATTAGCGATGTATTCAGGATCGATTTTAGTGCCAATGATGATTGGGCAGGCGCTTGGCTATAATAGCGAACAACTGACATATTTAGTCTCAACAGATATTTTTATGTGTGGGGTAGCCACTTTTCTTCAGTTGCAACTCAATAAGTATTTTGGAATTGGGTTACCAGTCGTCTTGGGCGTGGCATTTCAATCAGTAGCTCCATTAACGATTATTTGACAGAGCCATGGAAGTGGAGCGATGTTTGGTGCGCTTATTGTCTCTGGGATTTTTGTAGTTTTAGCTTCGGGAATCTTCTCAAAACTGGCGAACTATTTTCCTGCCATTGTTACCGGCTCTGTGATTACAACCATCGGACTCACACTCATTCCGGTTGCCATTGGAAATATGGGAAATAACGTGGCAAATCCGTCTCTAGAAAGTTTAATGCTCGCTCTCATTACAGTTCTCATTATTTTAGTCGTTAATATTTTTACAAAAGGATTCCTCAAATCCATTTCAATCCTACTAGGTTTAGTGATTGGGGCCTTGATTGCTTCAGGAATGGGTCAAGTGAACTTTACACCTGTGAGCCAAGCACCCATCCTTCATATTCCTACCGTGTTTTATTTTGGGGCTCCAACTTTTGAATTTTCTTCCATCGTGATGATGTGTATTATTGCAACGGTATCAATGGTAGAATCAACAGGGGTCTATCTAGCCTTGTCTGATATTACGAAGGATCCAATCGATGCAACTCGCCTTCGCAACGGATACCGAGCAGAGGGATTAGCGGTACTCCTTGGAGGGGTGTTTAATACCTTCCCTTATACAGGTTTCTCTCAAAATGTAGGCTTAGTGAAAATGTCTGGGATTAAAACACGTCTTCCGATTTATTACGCAGCAGGCTTTCTTGTGCTCCTTGGACTCCTTCCAAAATTTGGCGCTCTTGCACAAATCATTCCGAGTCCTGTCATTGGTGGGGCAATTATTGTTATGTTTGGATTTGTATCGCTTCAAGGCATGCAAATGCTGGCTCGTGTGGATTTTGTCAATAATGAAAATAACTTCCTCATTGCAGCGGTGTCTATTGCAGTAGGGGTCGGATTCAATAATAGCAATCTTTTCAATAGCCTCCCAACCGCATTTCGAATGTTCTTCTCGAACGGAATCGTGATGGCTAGCATCCTTGCCGTAGTCCTCAACGCGATTCTCAATCGCAAGAAGAAATAAAATCCGTTATCTCCACCCAAAGAGAAGGTCTCCCCCTTCTCTTTTTTCTTATTCTCCCTTGAAGTTTTCTTGTCTTCTAATGTTACCAACCGCCCAAAAAATACGAGAAAACATTGTGGAGCAGAAAAAATTAACCGAATTCAGTTGGATTTCTTGCCTTTCTATATAGATGATTTCGGAGAAGCTTGCGGATTTTATAATCGCAGTAACGGGGAATCGCATCGAATGTGAGGGAGAAAGACAGAAATACTCTAAATACATTAATGTATTTAGAGTATTTCGTTTTCTTTCCCCCACAAAGTTGAATAGGAATGAGCAAGCTAGATATAGCGCAGCTCATCCCATTCAACCACTGTGCTTACGCGGAGTAGGGATGCGTCCCGTACTCCGCGTTTGAAGCTTCGAAGTTGCAAGACCTAGGCTTGCACCGGTGCCCCCGTAACAGCGATTATAAAAAGAATCCGCAAGGATTCTAAGAAATCATCAGCACAAACTCAACTCCAGAAAACCCAAACAGAATCTAAGCACAATTTACATCCCCATCGTGCTCCATTTTGTTTTCACTTCTCGTATTTTTTTGATAGGTATGGTATACTAACCCTATGTTTAAAGAATTTCAAGGAGGCTCTTCCCAACATGGCTGAAGACAAAAAAACATTCTATTTAACGACTCCGATTTACTATCCGAGTGGGAATTTACATATTGGTCATGCCTATACAACTGTAGCTAGTGACGCAATGGTCCGCTACAAAAAATTGCAAGGTTTTGACACTTACTTTTTAACAGGAACAGATGAACACGGACAAAAAATCCAAGAAAAAGCGAAAGAAGCAGGCGTTTCAGAAATTGAATTCGTCGATAAAATCATTTTCGGCATTCAAGATTTGTGGAAAGAGTTAGATATCTCGTACGATGATTTTATTCGTACGACTCAACCACGCCATACGAAAGCTGTTCAAAAGATTTTCCAAAAGCTCGTCGATAATGGAGACATCTACCTTGGTGAATACGAAGGTTGGTATTCTGTATCCGACGAAGAATACTTCACAGAAACACAATTAGTCGAAGTATACCGCGATGCTGAAGGAAATATGATTGGTGGGGTTGCGCCAAGTGGACACGAAGTTGAGCTTGTCAAAGAAGAATCTTACTTCTTCAGAATGAGTAAATACGCTGACCGCTTATTGCAATACTACGAAGAACATCCAGATTTTATTCAACCTGAATCACGTAAAAACGAGATGATTAATAACTTCATCAAGCCAGGTTTGGAAGACTTAGCGGTTTCCCGTACGTCATTTGACTGGGGGATTCCAGTACCGAACGATCCAAAACACGTCGTTTATGTATGGATTGATGCATTATCAAACTACATTACAGCACTAGGATATGGTAGTGATGATGAAACATTATTCAACCGTTACTGGCCTGCAGATGTGCATTTTATCGGAAAAGAAATCGTTCGTTTCCACACGATTTATTGGCCAATTATGTTAATGGCCTTAGATTTACCTTTACCGAAGAAAATCTTCGCACACGGCTGGTTATTGATGAAGGACGGTAAAATGTCTAAATCAAAAGGAAATGTAGTCGACCCGAACACCTTAATCGAACGTTACGGCTTAGATGCATTACGTTACTACTTATTACGGGAAGTACCATTCGGTTCTGACGGAATTTTCACTCCAGAATCTTTCGTAGAGCGTATTAACTATGACTTAGCCAATGACTTAGGAAACTTATTAAACCGTACCGTTGCGATGATTAATAAGTATTTCGATGGAACCATTCCTGCGCACACAGCACCGGTTTCAAGCTTTGACCAAGAATTAGTTGATGCTTCTAAAGCGATGATTGTGGAAGTCGAAGAAGCGATGGAAAACATGCAATTCTCAGTAGCGCTTGCTGCAATCTGGAAATTCGTTTCTCGTACGAATAAATATATCGATGAAACAACTCCTTGGGCAGCTGTGAAAGATGAAGCACGCCAAGAAGAATTAGCACGTACAATGAATTACTTAGCAGAAAGCTTACGAATCATTGCCGTTGCCTTACAACCATTCTTAACGCAAACCCCTGGTCAAATCCTAACTCAATTAGGAATTACGGACAGCGCGTTAATGGATTACCCTTCATTACACACATATGGCGTGATTCCTGAAGGAACTAAGGTGGTTGAAAAAGGTCAACCAATCTTCCCACGTTTAGATGTGGAAGAAGAAGTGGCTTACATCCAATCTAAAATGGGTGGAGCGCTAGTCGAAGAAGAAAATACAGACTGGAACCCAGAAGAAGTGGAACTTTCAAGCGAAAAAGAAAGTATTAAATACGACGACTTCGACAAGATTGAATTAAAAGTCGCAGAAGTTATCGAATGCGGACCCGTAGAGGGGGCAGACAAATTGCTTCAATTCCGCTTAGACGCTGGAGATGCTGGTGGTCACCGTCAAATCCTTTCGGGGATTGCGGAATGGTACCCAGATCCAAGTATTTTTGTTGGTAAGAAAGTTGTCATTGTTGCGAACTTAAAACCACGTAAAATGCGTGGACAAATCAGTCAAGGAATGATTCTTTCAGCTGAAAAAGATGGCGTTCTTCAAGTGGTGTTTGCACCAGAAGGAATGCCAAATGGCTCAACTGTAGCCTAATAGAATAAAAACAAAAAGGGGACCCTTCGGATGCGAAGAAAGGCATTTGAAGGGTCTTTTTTTAGAAGGAGGACAAATGAAAAAAGGTGTATTAACAGGGCTGCTTCTTTTTGGATTTTTCTTTGGAGCAGGTAATTTAATTTTTCCGCCAAGCTTAGGTTATCAATCTGCTGAGCAATTTTGGCCAGCAGTCATCGGATTTATCGTTTCTGGGGTAGGGCTTGCGATTGGAACGTTATTAATTGGAACAGTGATTAATGGTGGATTCAGAAAAGAATTGGACGAAAAGATTCATCCAATCTTCTCATTGGCATTTTTAGTAGTATTATATTTATCCATTGGACCTTTCTTTGCAATTCCGCGTACAGCAACGGTATCATACAACATCGGGGGAGCGCCGTTCTTACCGGATTCTAATTCAGGGCTTTTGATTTACGCAGCGATTTACTTTGCGGTAGCCTTTTTCTTGGCGTATAACCGTTCATCACTCTTATCCAGCATCGGTAAAATCTTAACACCGATTTTTGCAGGATTAATTTTAATCTTAGTGGTCGTTGGAGCGTTTAAATATGGACAAACGTCACCAGAATTAACCGGTCAAACAAATCTATCTGTATCGACCGCTTTTGGAAATGGTTTTGTGGAAGGTTATAATACTTTAGATGCCTTAGCAGCCGTAGCCTTCTCAGTCGTTGCTGTAAACACATTAAAAGACTTCCATTTTAACTCTAAAAAAGAATACATGAATACCATTATGAGTGTGGGATTTGTAACAGCGATTGGATTCAGCGTTTTGTATATCGGTCTTGCATTTCTTGGAAATCATTTCAACGTAGCAAGCGCCCTAGCACAAGATTCAACACTAAACGTGGGGTCTTACGTATTAACCATGGCTTCACGTGAGTTATTTGGGACATTCGGACAAGCCTTCTTAGCGGTAATGGTAGTGATTACTTGCTTGACAACAACAGTAGGACTAATCGTATCAGTAGGGGAGTTTTTCGAAGAAACATTCCCATGCTTCTCTTACAAAGTGTATGCAACTGTGTTTACGTTCATCGGATTTGGAGTTGCGACACTTGGACTTCAAACGATTATTGCCTTCTCACTACCAGTATTGATGATTTTATATCCAATTACGGTTGTGATTGCGTTATTCGTATTAGTGAATAAAAAGGTGGCGTTCTCTAAGAGAGGAATGCAGCTAACAGTGGCGTTGACAACAATTGTTTCAACAGTTTCAAGTCTTGCTTCTGCATTGAAATTGGAAGGATTAGTAAAAGCTTTGGAAATTCTTCCGTTGCAAAACTTGTCACTAGGATGGATGGGACCAGCGATTATCGGTATTTTAATTGCGCTCATCTTACCGGACAAAATCAAGGGCGAAGCATTCGACTTCGAAGCATTTCAAACAAAATAAAAGTGCTTAATAGTGCATGAATGATTACTGCGTATCCTTACGGATATCTTCATAGTAATGGAAATAACTGTACCGGCAAGAGCCAAGGTCTCTTTGCCTACCGAACTTCAAAGGCGTCAAGTTGATGAATCAACTGACGCCCTAATTCATTTCGGTTACGTTCGTTATTTCCATTACTATAGAATCCCTAGGATACTTCGTAATCACTATTTAGTTTGTGCTTTTTATTTTTTGGAAATGCTTTGAAGTTGTCATTAAGAGGATAGGGTCTCCTAGGATTAGTTCGCACTTTTAAGGATATCTTCATAAGAATGGAAATAACTGTACCGGCAAGAGCCAAGGTCTCTTTGCCTACCGAACTTCAAAGGGCGTCATGTTGATAAAACCAACGGACGCCCTAATTCATTTCGGTTACACTCGTTAATTCCATTCCTATAGAATCTGTAAGGTACTCCGTAATCATCTATTTTATTTGTGCATTTTTTGAAGAAATACTTTGAGCTTGTTGGTAAGGGGATAAAAGAAACTTTTTCGAAAAAACACCGACTGGGATTCCAGTCGGTGCTTTTGCATCTAAATGGCTTCGATAAAGTGTTCGGAATTTTCTTTCCACATATCTGGACTAAATCTAGCTTTTTGAGGATTGAGAATCTTCTGATAAAGACGGACCGTGCTTCCATCTTCAATGGAATAGGAGTATTCATATAAAAATCCAGTACGTTTGGCGAAATTACAAGAGTCTTCATGGTCACTTGCAATTTGTATTGAAAGGCTCGGAATTCCTTGTTGAACGAGGTACGGCTGAATTAATTGAAAAGCTTCAATTAAAACATCACGTTGCCAGTATTCTTGCAATAATGCGAAATCCATTAGATTGTTTTGCTCTGTGGAGACTTTCATAAAGCCAATTGGAAGGTCGTAATTCTTCATTTCGATGATAAAAAAGTACGGAGAATTCGCGATTAGTCGTGTATAAAAGTTCTCTGCATTTAAGTGAGACGGTGCAGATACCCATGGAAGGTTAGACGTTGCTAAAGGATCGTTTAGCAAAGACTTGATAATCTCCATGTCAGTTTCGTGAAAGGGCCTAAGAGTGATACGTTGTGATTCTAGTGTAGGTACGTTCATAATCGTTACCCCCTTTCTCTACCTGCATTATAGTCGTAATCTGTTGGAAAGTAAAGGGCTCAAATTGCTTTTATAACAATAATGAAAAGGGTTCCGAAAATATCTGAAAGAAACGGATATTTTCCTGGTTCTTTGATAGAAGTTGTCAAATTCTGGGGACGTTTTTTTATCGTGACTTTAGTCATGGTACTTCGTGACTGAAGGGCCTACAGAGTGACCTTGGTTTTTGATAAAGTTAAATCATCAAGAACAAGCACGGAGGCAGACCATGATTAAAGTACATCAAATTAGCAAACGTTTTGGAAACAAGACAGCATTAAACCAAATTGAATTCAATGTCGATAAAGGAGAAATTTTTGGGTTCTTAGGACCAAGTGGAGCGGGGAAGACAACTCTCATCAATATTTTAACTGGACAATTGAAAGCTGATGAAGGAACGACAGAGCTCCTTGGAAAAGAGACGAAGAATTTAGCGCCAGAAGATTTAGCGCATATCGGATTAGTCGGTGATTCCAGTGGATATTATGAAAAATTGTCCCTCGAGAAAAACCTCATCGTTTACGCAAAAATATATGGACTTCCAAATAGCCGAGTTGATGAAGTATTAGAACAAGTAGGACTCCTGGATAGTAAAAAGGTGATTGCAGAAAAACTTTCTACAGGGATGCGCCAAAGAATGTTTCTAGCAAGAGCGCTCCTCAACAAACCAGAATTACTCTTTTTAGATGAACCAACGAGTGGTTTAGATCCGATGACCTCACAAAAAATCCACCGATTATTAAACGAGCTGAAGGAAAGTGGGACAACGATTTTCCTTACAACGCATGACATGGTGGAAGCAACCGAGATGTGTGACCGCATTTCCTTGCTTAACCAAGGGGACTTAGTAGAAATTGGAACACCACGAGATATTATCCAAAAATACAATAAAGAAAAACGAGTGAAAGTAACGTTTAAAGACCATACTGAAAAAGTAGTGCCTTTTGAAGCGTTAAAAGAGCAAGACTTAACGACAGTGGAAATGATGCACTCGATGGAACCAACCCTTGAAGAAATCTTTATTCAATTGACAGGAGAGAAATTAAATGATTAGAAGAATTAGCGCCTTAATTTGGCTACGTACACAAATGATTTTAAGCAATGGAGCAATGTTGTTCCAAATTATTTTCCCATATGCTTTACTCGTTCTCTATGATCGGTTTTTAAATCCAGACCATGACCCAAGCAAATCGCTTCAAATCTTGTTTATTATGTTACCGCTCGCGTTTAGTTTATCGATGGGAACTATGATTACAATTATGTTAGCGGAAGAAAAAGAGAAAAAGAATTTGAAAACCTTATTCCTTAGTGGAATTCATTCAGCAGAGTATCTAATTTCCATCTTATTCTATCCAATTATCCTTGGCTGCATTACGATTGTTAGCTTCCCGCTCATTTTAAATGTGAATCTTTCGAATCATTTAGTGGAATATGTAGTAGTGATGATAAGTGTTGCTGTTTGTGTTATCTTAGTGAATTTATTGGTGGGGGCAGTGACCGATACACAAGCGAAAGCACAAGTGAATGGAGTCATTCCGATGATGGCTGTTGCATTTTTACCGATGTTCTCTCAATTTAGTGAGTCTATTTCAAAAGTGGCTCATTACACATTCATGGGGAACTTCATCGATTTCTTCTTAGACAAAGGATTCACGTTGAACTTCCAAAGCATGCTCGTTCCAATCGTGTGGATGGCTGTGCTCATCGTGTTAAACTTCTTCCTATTGAAACCAAAAGCACAAAACTAGACTATAAAACCTCAAAAAGAGTAGTTTTACTTCTTATAGTGAAACTACTCTTTTTTGCATTTCATGAATTTCAGAGTGAATTAGCCATTTTTTCCAAAAGTTTACATGAATAGATGGTATGTTAAAAGAAACGGCACAATGAAATAGCGAATGACAAAGTTGCTTTTCTACCACGGTGGAAAAGCAACTTTTTTGTTGATGTTTATACATAAAAAACATGAGAATGATAGGCTTTTTGGAGCAAAAAAGTATCCAAAAAAAGCAAGATGTAACATTTTTGTTACGTAACAAAAATGTTACACTCAAGGAAAACGGAGGTGTATTTATGAGGTATAAACGTGAATTTACAAAGCAGAACTTTGAAGAGTTAATGACAATGCCGTATGGGAGAATGGTAAAGGCGGCAGCAATTTTACAACTGATTGAAGAAGAAGGTGTGACTCCGGAGATGATCGAAAAATGGGGAGAGTATGACAAAGAAAAAGGAATTATGTATTTGGTTTTCGAAGTAGAAGATATTATGGAAGGGGTGAATGGCAGTGAGTTCTTTAAGAGAAGAGACATTCTCGATTATTGCATCGCGCTATCCGAACTTTAAAGAGGATGTAGCGAAAGAATTGGCGAGACATAGGGCTGTACTCCGTATCATTCGTCTTAGAATGGAAAGTAATTTATCCAGAGAGGAATATGCAAAGAAAGTAGGGTTTAAACGGACAGCACTGGCTAGGTTGGAGCGTGGGGAAGGAACGCCTAGTCTATCGACGTTAATTGAACTAGCTTACAAAAATGGATATGAGGTGGATATTCAGTTGAAACCTCAAAATTTCTAAGGCGCTTAGTATTCCACTTCATTTCTTTTCAGATTATCGTTTCTCTTGGGAGTTTGTTATAATACAAGAGTAGAATTGGAGGAATGAAAGTGGGAATGTATCTGATTACAGGAGTTGTAGTAGCAGCTCTGATTTTTTCAATGTGGCGGGATAATCGCAGTTTATGGAACCCCGCCCTCCTTATTATTGCGGTGTTTTTTGGATATTTATCAGTAGTTCAAGCGGTTTATCAATCTGGAAGCGAGGCAGGACATCTTCTCGTGTTAATGGTAGGATTTTTAGGCGTGCCCTTTTTAATTTTCCTAAGCGGCTTTTTCTTTATTTATAACGGAATCGTTCTTCTAAAGCGTGAGGGAAAATCTAAGTCGAATTTCTTATCGCTTGGGATGGGCTTTTTGATTTTACTATTCTTTGGTGTGATGATAATTCGTGCGCTCAATAATCAGTATTTTTATGAAAATCACTGGGTGAATATTGTCTTAATCTTTTTTGTCTACACCTATGTCATTTTTGGATTTGCCTTTTTTGGATTCCTATTTTACTCGATTTTGTATGTGTTTATTCCAAATAGAACACAGTATGATTTCAGCATTATTCATGGAGCTGGATTATTAGACGGAGAACGGGTAACACCTCTTTTAAAACGTCGGATTGATAAGGCGGTCGAGGCTTTTAAAAAATCAAAAAATCCAACTATCAAACTGATCGCAAGTGGTGGAAAAGGAGCCGATGAGAAGATTTCGGAAGCGCAGGCGATTTTGAATTACTTAATGGAAGAAACAGATGTTCCAAGAGAGTCCGTATTACTCGAAGAAGAGTCGAGAACGACCTATGAGAATTTATTATTCTCAAAACGATTAGGCGAAACAATCCTCAAAGAACCACGATTCTTATTTGTAACGAATGACTATCATGTCTTTCGAACCAGTACCTACGCCAAGATGATCGGCATGCAAGGGGATGGGCTTGGCTGTACAACCGCGAGCTATTATATTCCTTCTGCTTTCATCCGGGAGTATGTGGCTCTTTGTGTGAAAATGAAATGGATGTTTATCGGTTTTTACTTGCTTCTGGCAATGGCGATTACTCTCTCTTATAAGGGAATTTTATGGTAATAGTGGAGCTACTCTGACACGGTTAGAGTAGCTTTTTTGTATGGAGGGGTTGCCTTTTTATTTCCACTAAAAGACGGTATAATAGACGTGATAAACTCTGGAGGAACAGCAAAGACAGGCACGTGAGGAGGGAGAGAAGCGTCTTTATGAGAGTCGCAAGGACATGTGGGATGCGGAGAAGCGTTTGAGGGCTGCAAGCAGATCCATTGACCGCGAGATGAGCCGAACAGGCGGTAGAAGGATCACAAGCCACATGCAGGAGGTCTACGAAAAGGTGCAATCCGAGCATCCTGTTGAAGAATATGAACACGAATAAATAAGACGACCTTGGCAGGCGAATTACTTGCTCAGGGTCGTTTTCTGTTGCAAAGTGCTCATTTATGTATTATATTTTATGAAATAAGGAGGAATGTAAATGAAGAAAATTAGAGTGTTACTAGCCACAGTCCTAACGCTTGGCATGAGCGCCGGACTTGCATCAACGGCTTATGCAGCCGAGTCATTAAAGACAATCTATCCTAACGAGGTGCGCACGAACGGCACCGAGGTTACGACGAACAATGGCTATGAGTTCTACAACTACGTGACCTCGAACGGCGACCGCTCCTCGAACGGCAGCACGGACATGTACGCGGGCGTGAACACGGACGACATGATTTCAAGTTCTGCAGCCAACGGAGCTGACATCTTCGACATCGACAGGGCGAATGACATGGTGTATCACGTCAGTCTGAAGAACACGGACAACACGCAGAAGAACGTGAATCTATACATCTACATGGCCAACGTGTTAGTCGGAACGAAGAAGCACAACGAGTTGAAGCTCGACACCACCCGTATCTCCGGTGACCTGCTTGGCACGAGCGTGGATGCCTCTCTGCCAATCCGCTACTATTTCACCGACGGCACGAATGTGGCACGTCAAGACGTGCTAAATGGCACGGTGTCGCCAGATTGGAGCACGCTGAAGGAAATCCACGTACAGGGACAGCTTCCAGCGGGAACATCTGCTGAGCTCAAGATTCCGCTCAAGTACGTGGAGAGCGACCCTACGTGGGATACCTACACGAATCTTCTGGTAAGTGACTACTCAGCTAGCCCATATAAATTCATCAACCTCAACCTCATTGGCGTCCGCAGGAACAAGCAGGTCAGCGACCTCATGACTGACAAGGTCTTCGGCACAATCGCCAAGGACAATGGAAAGTTCGAGGCTATCAGCGACCCTGAGCTGCAGGAGGCGATGCCCCAGGCATCCGAGGACTTCATCAAGTTCTCAATCTGGCACCAGCTCAGAGTAAACACCGTCGACAGGTACGCTACGGACAAGGTGACAAACGATACGACGAGCAACTATGCTATCAAGACCGACCCAATCAACGCAAGGGTAAACTCGCTCGGGTACGTGACGCAGGTCGACAGCACGCGTGTGATGCCCGTCCTACTCTACAGCCACAACAGCCACAACGGCAAAGCGACGTTCGTCGACGAGAATGGCAATGCGATTTCTCCGGATAAGGCTTTCTACGTGTCCATGCACAGGGTCATCAGCGCTGAGAAAGAAGTGACTCTCCACGTCAACGATTTCTTCGACGCGGCAAGCTATTATCTCGGTGGCAAGGACCCTATCACCAGCGCGACCATTGGCTATGCGGACCTGAACGTCACTTCAGACGTGGACATGGCTCATGCTGGAGAATATACCGTCGTCTACCACTACACCCTGCAGGATGGCACGAAGGTATCCAGAACGATGAAGGTCCATGTCGTCAACGATACCCCGACCCTTGAGGTAAAGGACGCTGCCATTACTGCTGGCGATGACTTCGATTTGAAGAGCCTTGTCGTCAAGGCGGTTGACAAAGAGGACGGCGACCTTACGGACAAGGTGACCATCGTTGACAATGGCGGGTTCAATAAAAATGTTGCAGGTACCTATAGTATCACCTTCGAAGTCAAGGACTCGCAAGGTGCAACGGCAAGTGCAAAGGCAACGGTGACCGTCAAGGACAAGCCATCTTCAGGTGTAACGGGTGAAGACAAGCCATCGGATGCGGGGCATGCTGATGTATCTGGTCAGCATGCTACGAGCGTTGAGAAACTTCCGCAGACAGGTAGTGACGTCACGGGACTTGCTGTTTCAGGGGTGCTGATGCTCCTTGCCGGCTTGACTCTCGTGGGTCTGGACGTCTATAGAAGAAAACACGCTTAAGCGAATGTCTACATGTAGGGCAGACCGGCCTCTCATTGACTCGTCTGCCCTCTTTGTTTTAAGGCCTCTTTGTCAAATAGTGTTGATGAAGAATTTTAGAAAGGGATTAAGCAACTAATTGTTGCTTAATTCCTTTTTGTTTTGGGCCAAACATTTTTGTTATTAAAATAATCCTGTTTCTAAAATGGTAATAGTTTCTAAAGCCATAGGCATTTCTTTTAAGCACTTTTATTGGGTTTTATAATTTTTAGGGTTGATGGAATTTTTCCACCAACCCTAAAAATTATAAAACCTTTTAAACAGCAGCTACATTTGGCTACTCTGACTCTTGTTGAAGTAGCCTTTTTATTTCCACTAAAAGACGGTATAATAGACGTGATAAACTCTGGAGGAACAGAAATGAAGAAAAACGAATATTATACAGTAACCATTGAAGATTTAACGCATGAAGGACTTGGGGTTGGGAAAGTTGAAGGGTTCCCTCTATTTATTGAAAATAGTATTCCCGGAGAAGTTGTTCGTGTGAAGACGATGAAGATTGGAAAAAGCTATGGCTATGCGCGTGTGGAGGAGTGGCTGGAAGTGAGCTCGAAACGTGTGGAGGTCAAAGACGCCCTCGGAACACGTGTGGGAACAATGCCGTTGCAACATATGATTTACGAGAGTCAGCTTGCCTTCAAGCAGCAACAAGTGAAAAATGTGATAACGAAAATCGCGAAGATGCCAAAATTAGAAGTGCGTAGGGCGCTTGGAATGGAGCGTGCGCTGGGCTACCGAAACAAGGCGCAAATTCCAGTGCGTACAGTGGACGGTCAATTGACGACAGGCTTCTTCAAGAAGAACTCGCATGACTTAATTCCAATTGAAGACTTCCATATTCAAGACCCTGAAATCGACCGCTTGATTGTGGCCGTGCGTGATATTTTAAGAAAGTATCCAGTAGTGGCGTATGATGAAGCGAACCATACTGGCGACTTGAAGCATATTATCGTGCGACGCGGACTCCGTACGAAGCAAGTGATGATTATTTTCGTGACGAGAACAAAAGTGTTACCGCAAGCTGATGCAATTGTCAGAGATATTACAACGGCTTATCCGGAAGTGGTGTCTATCGTGCAAAATATCCAACCGAAACCAACGAATGTCATCATGGGACGTGAGACGAAAGTGCTATTCGGGGAAGACGTGTACGAAGAAAAGTTGTTCGAATTCACGTTCAAGATTAGCGCGCGTTCGTTCTTCCAAGTGAATACCGTGCAAACCGAAGTGCTCTATCAACAGGCGATTGACGCTGCAGACTTGAAGGGTGGCGAGACGGTCGTGGATGCGTATTGCGGAATCGGAACTATGAGTTTGGCTTTTGCCCGCGATGCCAAGAAAGTCTATGCCATGGAAATCGTGGATGATGCGATTGTAATGGCGAAGGAAAATGCGAAACTAAACGGTGTGACGAATGTGCACTTTGAAACGGGTGCGGCTGAGAAAATCATGCCCCGCTGGAAGGAAGAAGGAATCCAGCCAGATGTCATTGTGGTGGATCCACCGCGCAAAGGGCTCGACCTTGCCTTTATCGAAGCAGCGTGTGCCACTGGTCCTGAACGTATCGTGTACGTCAGCTGTAACCCAGCAACGCTTGCTCGTGACCTTGTCCACTTCAAGGAACGTGGATACATTGCGCAGTACGTGCAACCCGTGGATATGTTCCCAATGACCGCGCATGTTGAGGCGGTATCACTGCTTGTACGAGCTGAGGCATCAGCGAAGTAGAAGTAGATGTTCGACCCATGCAATGTACACCCAAGAAAACGAGGAAGGTGAAGAGTGATTAGCTGCGTGCTAGTGCAAAAGGAATGCCCAACATATTAATCTAATATAAGTATTAAAACGGTGTAGACAAATGCAAATTTTGGAGGGGTAGATTATGGCTTCAAGTAAAGAGTATTTAGATTTCATTTTAGAACAATTATCCGAATTGGAAGAAATAACATATAGATCAATGATGGGCGAATATATCGTTTATTATCGTGGAAAAATTGTTGGTGGGATTTATGATGATAGATTTTTAGTGAAGCCTGTTAAATCTGCAATAGCATATATGCCAAATTCAAAATATGAGTTGCCGTATGACGGAGCAAAGGAAATGTTATTGGTAGATGATGTTGACAACAAAGAATTTTTAACCGGCTTATTCAATTCAATGTATGATGAGTTACCTGCACCAAAACCGAAGAAAAAGAAATAATCAAATTCGAATTTGTGGAGAAGATTTGAATGAAAAATGCCGTTATATATGTTCATGGTAAGGGTGGTAATGCAGAAGAAGCTAATCACTATAAACAATTTTTGATGACAGCTTTGAAATCATTGGATTTGATTACAAATCATTGAACCCGTAGAATGCTAAAATCGAGTTTATAAATTATTTGCGAAACAATAATAACAATAAATATTTTAAGAAGTGGGTTGTTGATGGAAATCATAGAGGTTATGGAAAATAAAAAAAATTATATTGAGTTGCTATTATTGGCAGATGAGCAGGAGGATATGATAGACCGTTATATTGATAAGGGTAAAATGTATGTACTTGATGATAATGGTATTAAATGTGAGTGTGTTGTAATCGATGTGGAAAATGGCGTACTTGAAATTAAGAATATTGCGACAGTTCCGGAATATCAAGGCAAAGGTTACGCGAAAGCTATGATTGATTTTCTTATCACGAAATACAGAGAAGAGTATTCTGCCCTGCAGGTAGGAACGGGCGATAGTCCAATGACGATTCCGTTTTATGAAAAGTGTGGGTTTGTGCGATCACATATCGCTCCGAACTTCTTTACAGACAATTATGACCATCCAATATATGAAGGTGGCATTCAGTTGGTAGACATGATTTATTTGCGGAGATCTTTCTAAATCCCGGTTTGTCTAACTGAACATTAAACTGTTTTAAGACACTTACTTATTTCGAAGACGGGAAATACTGCGGAGAATCGTTTTATGAAATCGACGCAGAGCATCGAAGCGCCGCTCTGGACATAAAATTGTATGGAAGTGATTAGTGTATGAGGAAAGCAGTATTCATCTTGATGTCGGTTCTGTTCATAGTAATCGATGTATATACCTTGTGGCTTATGTCACCTGATTTTTTGTTTCCGAAAAGAAGCATATTTGTTACAAATCAAGATGACTATATAGTAGAAAGTGTAAAAGAATATTTTCACATTGAATATAATGTTAGTAAGATTGTTTATCAGCAAGGCTTTCCAGATGGCTATTCTTTGGATATATATGACGCAGTTGGAGAGAAACACGAAGAATTTGATGACACATTTAATGTTGCTGAAAGTGATAAAATACAACAATATTTTTTGAATTTAAAGCCAGATACACCCAAATATTTGAGGCTATTCACGGCAGAACTTATAATTGAGTTTTTTGCAATTGCAGTGGTTATTATTGCTAATATAAGAAAGAATCGAAGAAAATACTTGGAAAATTGCTCATAAGTTTTGGGGGAACATGGATTAATAAGGTTGACAGTAATTCGTCAATTTCCAGTTTGTCGAGGTAATATCTTTTAACGATAGCATAAGGTTATCGTTAAAAAGTATGTGGATATGTTTCCATATACAGACAAGACTACATGGCATACTTAGTATTCGCTCGTTTCACGTTGAGTCGGTATCACTGCTTGTGCAATCTGATTCATAAGTAAAGTAAATTTATAATGGGTATTTTTATAAGGAGGAATATATATGTTAGGAGCAATTGTAGGAGATATTGTGGGTTCTGTTTATGAATGGAACAATATTAAAACGAAGGATTTTTCCTTGTTTAGGGACGATTGTTTTTTCACAGATGACACGGTGATGACCTGTGCTGTGGCAGAAGCCATCATGAATGGTGGTCAGAAGGATGACTTCATTGATGCTATGAAGAAGTACGGCAGAAGGTATCCAAATGCGGATTACGGTGCCAGGTTTAACCGGTGGCTTATGACCGACAACCGTGAACCTTACAATAGTTTTGGAAATGGTTCAGCGATGCGTGTTTCTCCGTGTGCTTGGGTCATGGATGCCACAACAGGCGAGTTACCGTCCGAGGGGAGACGTCATGCGCAACTTTCTTCAGAGGTGACTCATAACCATCCAGAAGGAATCAAAGGAGCGATGGCTACAGCGGATGCGATTTTTATGTGCCGTTATTACTTTGGTGGTGATGGTAGTGATAATCCTGCGGAGATTAAAAGACTCATTAAGGAACACATCGAGAAAGAGTATGGATATGACCTTTCTAAAACGCTGGATGAAATTCGTCCTACGTACCGTTTCAATGAAACGTGTCAGGATACGGTTCCTCAGGCGATCGTTGCTTTTCTAGAAAGTACAGATTTTGAAGATGCGATTCGAAATGCGATTTCTCTTGGTGGGGACAGCGACACTCTTGCTGCAATCACAGGAAGTATCGCAGAGGCAGCTTATGGGATTCCTGATTGGATCACAGACAAGGTTTATACCTATCTAGATGAGCCTTTAAAAGATGTGCTCAGACGATGGGAAGAATTCGTTGTAATCAAATAATCGTATATATAGCCGTATGACCATACTTTGAGAGGGCATGCGAATTGATGTTATTGTCGTAGATTTGAAGGGTGGAGGTGATGGTTTGGCGGAAAATAGACCTAGTTTTAAAGAAATCAAATCATTTGAAAAATTTAACCAATACTATTGGTATCGAGAGGAACTTTTCCAAATTTGTAAGTCTCTTGGTTTAGAGTACAGAGGTACGAAGAAAGAATTGACTTTTATAATTGAACAGTATTTTCAGGGAAATAAAATAGAGAAATCTGTGAGGAAAAGTCTCAAAACTCAATCTGAAGTAATCACTTTAGAGACTCCGCTCCTGAACTGTGGGTTTTCTTTTAACCAGAAGTTTAGAGATTATTTTGCTGCGGTAACAGGGGTTAGTCCCTTTAAATTTAATGCGGATATGGCAACCGCTTGGAGAAAAGTAAAAAGGAATCATGATCTAAAATTCACGATTCAAGATATGATTAAAATTTATTATGGAGCGATCCTTTGGAGGGAAGTTCGAGATTCAAAAAATGAAAAAGTTTATTCCAAAAACCTTCTGAAAGAACATAGCCATAAAATAGAGGAGTATCGTAAGTAAGCAACTACTCTTTCTTCTATCTGATCCGTTGTTGCGAAAGCCTCTACGTATCTTTTAAAGGATTATAGATAGATAGGGTTCCTCATGAAGGCAGGTCTACTGGATGTACATCGTGAGCGCTTGTTTCATGATAATTGACTGCAGCATAATAATGTTTAGAACGAAAAAGCTTAAGGAGGGTTATCGATGGTTATATTGGAATTGTATCAAGGTGATTATCAAAAGGATTTTGTCGCGTTTGAGACTTTAGAAGAAGGGAAAGCCTTTGTCGCTCAAATCCCAGGATATACTTTAGAAAACGAAGATGGTTTTGAAGTGGAGTATGTAAATCCTAAACACTTGTCGGATTATATGGAAATTGTCTTTAATGGAAATATTGTCCCTTTATCTAGATTTTCGTTTAATCCTGAGGAAAATGTGGACATTATTTGGAAAGAAATTTCGAATCTATCCGTTAAAAACGATAAAATGATCGAAGTAGCTACAAAAATCGATGCTTATGTCGTGAATAACGATGAAGTGAAAGCTTATGTCGAATCCAGAGAAGCAAACTTCTGCAAGGCAAAAAACTTCTTAGAGCGCAATGGATATGAAGTCGACAGAAGCTTTTTCGGAAGTGAAGATGGCGAAGCGATTCTTTACAGAAAACGAGGCTCCGAAGATTGGCACTTCTTGAGTCACTTAGATCCGCTGTTTGTAGAGGTTGAAGATGTAGAGGGATATGTGAAAGAAGAGCTTCAATCGTTAAACTAAAGGATGTTGCGAGAGAGTGACATAGTTGTCCGATTAAAATTAAAGGAGCACCATAAGTGAAAGCATTAATTGTTTTAGATTGTCAAAAAGGAATGTTAGCTAGAGGGAATTTTGACCCGCTTAAAGAGAATATTTTGAAGTTACAAGAGATGTTCAAGGAGAGCGGAGACCTCATTATTCATACACGTCATATTGATGAGAATGAAGAAAGTATTATTTATAATGGCGACGAGCGAGGAGCGCTTGACGAAGAGCTTTCTGCGGATGTGGATTTTATCGTGGAGAAAGACTCGCCAAATATTTTCCAGAGTGAAGAGTTGAAGGAGATTCTTGCGAACCATCTGGTAGACGAAGTGGTGATTACGGGATTGAACGCGGAATACTGCTGCTTATTTTCTGCCATTATCGCGTCAGACAGAGGCTACAAGGTGACTTACATTGAAGATGCAACGGGCAGCGTCAATGACGGCGACACTTATGAAATGCCAGGGCTAGACCTTGTGGACTTCGTTGGCTGTGTCTTGGATTGGTCTGGGCAAGTCGAGGTCCTATACTTCGATGAGTTCAAAGAGAGAGTATAACAGTTGGTTTGTGGTTCAGGAAGAGTCGATAAAAGAACTATAGGTGGATTTACAATTTTCAGTTAACTGAAGAGATAATCTATTGTTATATGAGTAATTTTGTGCTTTTAGTGATTAGAAATAAATGATAAAATTATTATATTGAAATTTAAATGTAATTTATAAAGATACTCAATTTACAGCGTTTCTGTAAATTAAGTATCTTTTTTATAGAAAGTAGAATAAGAGCCCTAGTTATGAAAGGCTATTCTCATGCTAATTAAGAGAGTATACCTATCTCCCTTGAAGAAAAGTTTTAAAGAGCATGCTACCGACAGAAATTGTGGATGTTGAATATTAATATCTTCATCGGAGGTCTAAAAATA